>JBCNVF010000044.1 GCA_039630355.1 Brevinematia bacterium | reverse complement strand
TAGCAACATTCCCAGGGTGCCTACAACTACAGCCCAAGAGAGGATATATATTCCAAGATGGTTAAGTAGTAGTATAGTAGCTATGGTTAACACATTTGCTACCACTGGTGCATAGGCAAAGCTGAAAAAACTACCATATTTTGCTATGCGTATTGATGCTAGAAATGATTGAGTAGAGATTAGAACTACAGAAAGTGACATTATCATTATTGAGTTTGCACTTTCTAGGACTTTACTTTCTCTAAACCCTGGAAGGATAGCCTTTGCTAATGGGTATGCTGTCAAATAGAGTCCTAGGGATAAGGTTGATGATAAAGCAAACACGAAAACAAATGACTTTACCAAAAAAGGTTTTACACTACTGGGGGACTCTTCTTTTATCTTCTTGTATAGGGGTATGAGAATATTGTTTATTGCTCCCTCTCCCACGAATATTCTAAAGGTATTTATGATCTGGAAAGCTCCCCAAAAAGTATCTGCTAGGCCAAAATAGAAGTTTACAAATATATTCTTGAAAAGTCCCAAAATTCTTGAGAAAAAAGTTCCCGAAGCATTTACAAACACACCTCTAAGCGATAACATAAAGGTTTATTTTAAATTCTTACCTGCCTTAGTTCCAAGAAAAATGATAGATTCCCAATAAATTCCGAAATTTGACAGCTAGATATGGTTTTTTGTTTTTTCGCACTCTTTGTTGAAACTGAGTGAATACACTTCTTGATAAGTGTCTAAAAGGAGTGATGCAAAGTAAAGCTTTGTGACTGATGAAAACCAAAGAATAAGTAAGAAAAGTCTAGGGTCTTGCTTACTTGCCTAATGGAAATTGGAATTTATTGATTGGCTGAAGAGAGTTTTGACAACTATTGCATTCAGTGCTTAAAATACATTTAGGATTTCAATATCTGATTGTTATGGAGCCTAGTTTGGAGTGATGGAAGAATTAAATGGGGGACAGTTTAAATTCATTAAGGTTAGGGTAAGGGACTTTACATCTTGTCATGATGCTGTTACAGTATTGTGCAGTGATAGTCTGGTTTCTTTTCTTTCAAGTGAACTGAAGGGATTTGTTAGTAGGGAAAGTGTAGAGGAATTTGTTCGTATTTCTGAGTCTTATTCTGTTAGTGGTATTGGAGAAGCTTTGGAGATCAGTGAAAAGGCGAAAACTTTTCCAAAGCTTCCTAACGCTGTTCTAGGTAATATTGAGAGGATAGATAGGTTGCTTAGGAACATAAAAATTTGCACCATTGCTGATAATGTAGAGATTGTTCTTACTGAAATGGCAAAAAAGCTTGTGAAACTTAGATATATCATTTCTCTTCATCTTGGTAGTAGAGTGAAATATTGCGAAATTAAGAAACATTGTGTTGAGAATTCCCTTTATGGGGTTGGTTTTGAGCTTAGTAAGATTGAAGAAAGTAAGAGAAAGTTATCATTCTTTGTTTTTGGTGAGAAAGGAAACCTTGGGGGTATATCTTTACCTAGCTTGGACTACAAAATTATGTGTGGAAACCCTTTGTTGGAAGTGGAAAAGAAGTTTCTTGATGAAGGGATTTTGAGAGAGATTGAACAGCTTAAGCTAAAGTATTCTTGTGAAACCGATAGTGAAGTGAGGAAATTTATAGGTGAAGATGTAAAGAAAAGAATTTGCCAAGTTACGGGTGGGTGTGGTGATTTTGACTTTGAGATTTACTTTTCGGAAGTGTTTCATAGGGAAATGATACATCTGGACTTATTTTATGTAACTTGGAAAACTGCTAGAGTTTCCAAAACAGTAAATAGCGGTAGAGGAGACGAAGATGTTGAGGAAGTTATTGTTTTGAGTGACCAAGAACGAGAGTGTATTTCAAGGATAATATCTGAAAGAATAAGGATGAAAGGGTATAAGGTTGTCGTTTACAATGTTTTGGAAAGTAGTGTTCATTTGCTAGTTGCTTGTAAGGAGGAGGATCTTCATAGGGTAATTGGAGATATAAAGGGTTACAGTTCTTATATGTTTCACAGGTATTGCGGTAGTTCTTATGATTCTGGAATGATTAGGGAACGAGGTTTAGGTGTTTTTTCTAACACTGAGGCTCTTGGCAATTTACAGTATGTTTCATCTAACGGGGTAAAAAAGATAGTTAGATTGTGGAGCAAAAAGTATAGGAAGACTCGTGTGAATAGTGAGAGTGAAGCTAAAGAGGTAGTGGGTTATATAGACACTCTAAATTTTAGGTATGGTTTGAAACAGGTAGTAACTGATGAGGTTAGGAGTTGTTTAAGTAGTTATGAAGATGTAGTGAAGCCTTATTTGGTTCGGGGGTTTGACATAGTTGTTGGTGTTTTGTCAAAAGATGAGCTTAAGAGGTTGCTGGTAGAGTGTGGGGCTTTTAGCAAAGGTAGTGGTTCGTTTCAAGAGGATGAGGTGATTTCGAATTTTTTCTCTAGAATTAGTAAGGTTTTGAGTAGAAGGGGTGTTTTTGCTTTTCTTTTGGTTGATGGGTAGTTTTTGTGCTACTAGTTAGGTTTGGTGGGTTTGTGTAGGGAGTTTAGTAGGTATATTGAAGATAGCTTTTTGTTGGCTTTGTCAAGTTTGAAATGTGATTATTTTAGTATTATAATACTAAAGTAAGAGGTGGTGTATGTATAGATTCTTGTTGTTAGTTTTGGTCACGGTGATTTTCCTATCATTCAGTGATTCTGTTTTTCCTAGAACAGGTGCGAGATTAGATTCGCTTAGAGAGTCAGCAAGTTCTAGAGCAGATTTTGATAGAGCTGAAAGTAGGATTAAGGACTATGATGCTGATCCTACTCTTGTGATGAGACCTTATGAGGAGTTAAAAGCAGAGATAAAGGAGAACATACTCAGTATAGGTGTTTTTGGAGCTAAGAAGAAGAAAATAGTTATATACATTTGGGATTTTGAAAACAGAAGTGGGTACAGGGTAGGAGCTAGCAAGATAAAGGATGATATTTCTGTAATTCTTCTTGAGACGGGGCGTTTTAGGTTAGTTGAGGATTCTATAGTTGAAGTAGCTATGAAGGAGATGAACTTATCTGCTACAGGTTTTATAGATCAGAATAACATTAAGGAGCTTGGTAAAAGGCTTGGGATAGAGTATATGATGTTTGGGACAATAAACAATAACCCTCTTGCGGGTGGGGAACCGAATATATCAATAGTGCTTAAGCTTATAGATGTTGAGACTACCCAGATAGTTTGGGCTTATGAGGTGGGAATGAATCGTAGGAATTTCAAAACTAGTGTGGATGCTGTTATTGAGGAGGGGATTCTTAAGAATGAAAACTCTTTTGCCAAGGAGTGGGATAAGATCAATGAGGATGCTATAAGAAATTATGGTAAGCCGATAACTTCAATTTCGGTGTTTTTTATAAACACTGGTAAGGGTATAGATGACAGTGCTGTAGTGGATAAGATGATAAGTGCTTTGGTTCAGGCTAAAATACCTGGTGTTAAAGTTATAGACAGAGCTAATTTGAGTAGGATTATAGAGCAAATAAAGAAGGAAGGATATGAGGAGAGTGCATTTTTTAGAACGAAGAAAGAGTTTGGGAAGTTTTACAGTGTGGATTCGTTCTTGTATGGTGTTATTACTAAAGAGCCAGCGACGGGGAAAGTGCAACTTAACCTCAAACTTGGTTTAGTTGAGAGTGTTACAGCTGATTGGGGGAGAGTGTTCTTTTCGCAACTAACTCCAGCTGAGAGAGAGTCTATAGGTAAAGTGCAACAGAGAGAGTTTTCTGAAGGTGTTTCAAAAACTGTTGGAACTATAACTGGTGCTGTGGGGGAGTTTTTAGGATTTATTCTTTCTGCCCCTGGGGTAGGAATGACCGTGGATTTTGGATGGCTTGGAGGTTTTACGACTCCAGGTATGACGCTAAAGGAGAACTACAATGGGTATGACATATTCGAAGATCAAATTCTGTTAGCTTGCTTTAATGCTACAATAGAATTCTTTAGAATAAGGTTTTGGAAAGGGTGGTATTTAGAAAGTGGAATTAAAGTATGGGCAGGATTTTATGCAGGAGAGGAAGATGATTATTACTACGATGCTTCATTGGTATCCGCGGAGTTTAATGGTTTTGTGCCGTCACTGGGTATAAGGTATGTTAATTTATTGTCGGAAGATGAAAGATTCTTTTTTAAAGCATCAATTCTACCTTTAGTAGAGGGAATATCTGTAATATCCTCAAAGGTTGATTACTATTACTATTCCTACTATGGAAGGGTTGATGAGAGTGTTTCGCGCCAGATACCAAGTGGTAATTACTCTTCTCCTCTTAATTGGCCTTTTGAGTTTGAGGTGGGAGTAATGTTTGAAGATATGCCCTTTTATTGGACGGTGATATTAGGGTTATGGTTTCCTGATAGGAGTGATACTAGCAGTGTTTTTGAATGGGAATTCGGTATTAATATTAGAGTTCCTGTTGTCTGGTGGCATCCCTTTTCGTTACTTTATGATAAGTATCTTTATGACTAGAGTGTTTGGGAGTTGCCGATGAGAAGAACGTTAATGACTTCTTTCATATTCTGTCTTTTGGGTTCGATGGCTTTCCCTTCGGATCTTACAAAAGCCCTAAAGTTTGTTGTTATTCCTGAGAAAGGGTATGAAAAGGATGAGTATACTTTACTATCTGTAAGTTCTATAAACGAAGGCCTTTCCGAGCTATCCATTGAGTATGTTGAGAATGAAGTTGTTGCAAAACTGAGGAAGAAGATGGAGAAGATTTATGAAGAGAAGAAGGGTGAGGGTATGACTCTTTCGCAACTTTTAGCTACTGAGGTAGGGGGAAATGTGTATGTTGAGGTGTCAGTAAAAGTTGAAGAGAAGAAAATGGAGACTCTTAAGAAAGCATATCAGGATGTTCCTGCTGTTGATATCAAGCAGGTTTTTATAAGAATAACCCTGAGTGCCTATGATGCTTCTACTGGTAGGGGACTTGGGAAAACGATTCTTTCAACGAATGCTCCTGTTGCAGGTAATACTTCTGAAAGAGTTGAGAGGTTAATTTCCAAGATGTCTGAAGATGGATTGAAGGAGATCATGAAGAAAGTGAACAAATACCTAGAGGGTGGAGAACTTGTGTCTGTGAAGGTTATGGGTGTTAAAGATATTTCCACCGAAAGAGAAATTTCAACATCGATAAGTACTATTCCGTCTGTGAAGATGAAGAAAAGAAAAAGTATGTCAGATGGTTATGTGGAGTATGAGGTTGTGGTAAAGGGTTCAATTGGTGAATTTGTGGATGATCTGAGGGATTGTTTGGAAACAGTGTCTGGGGTAGGGAAGCTAGATATAACGATGTCCCAGAACTTGATAATTGTGAAGATAAGGTGATGTTGGTTTTTGAAATTTTGGTTCAGATGGAAGTTACTTGGAGCGGGTTTTGTAGTGGTAAGGTGAGTTTTTCTTTTGAAGTTTTGTCCATGTGAAATTGAAACAAAGGTGATGAGAGCTATATCATTTCTTGTGGAGGAGAGTTATGGATTATAAAAAGTTTATAAGAGATGTTCCAGATTTTCCTATCAAAGGAATAATATTTAGGGATTTGACTACTTTGTTTAAGGAGGGAAAGGTTTTTAAGAGTGCTGTTAATGACCTTTACAACCTTATAAAGGATCTAGAGATTAACAAGATTGTTTCTCCTGAAGCTAGGGGTTTTATTTTTGGTTCTTTGCTAGCGTATTTGAAGGGATGTGGTTTTGTGCCTGTTAGAAAGGAAGGTAAGCTTCCTTATAGGACTGTATCCTATAGTTACTCTCTTGAGTATGGAAGTGCTGTATTGGAAATGCATGAAGATGGAATCTCTAAGGGTGATAAAGTTTTAATAGTTGATGATCTTCTGGCAACAGGTGGCACTGCTAAAGCGATTATGGATATGGTAAAACAGCTTGGTGGTGAGGTTGTAGGAGCAGGATTTTTAGTTGAGCTTTCGGCTCTTAAAGGAAGAGAGTTTCTTGGAATACCAGTGTATTCGGTTGTGGTTTACTAGTTAATGCTACTTTTTAGGCTTCTTCTGTCAAGATATACAAGAGTAGCGGTGTTTTCTATTTATTCCATTGTATTCTTGTTATTGTTTTTTCTTTTACCTTCTCTTTCGCCTTTGTTCTTTATACTTTATGTGGTAGGAATTGTGGTATTTGTTGCTTTTCTCAATTTATTTCTCTCGGTAGGAAAAAATGTTTTCTCAAGTTTTGTTAACGATGTACTTACCAAAATGTATGATTTCCCAAAGTTGAAGGATTTTTCCCAGATAGTAAAGGAAGTTTTCGGTATAGTAGGGCTGGAGCATAGTAGTCTGTTTGTATTTGTTGATATGGGTAAAGGTAATTATGAACTGCTGGGTGGTAACAAAACGAATGTCAAGATGTTAGAGATAGGTAAGAGGGATTTTACGCTATCGGATTTCATAGAGACTTCTAAAGTTAGGGTGCCATTTGTTGATTTGAAAAACACTACTCTTCTTCCGCAGAGTGTTTTTGAGGATACCAAAGGTGTGATGAGAAGTCTGGGTGCAAATCTGATGGTACCTATCTACTCTCCAAATTTTGAAGTTTTGGGGTTGGTGTTTTTTAGTTGCACTAAGCCTAGGCTTAAGAAGCTGTTTTATCTCTCACAGCTTTTGAACATAGTGGGAATAATGTTTAAGGCTCTAAATGAAGCTGAGAGGAAAAAAGCATTTGAGGAGGATATAAGGATTGCTTCTCAGATTCAAGAAAAATTGGTGCCAACAAAGTATACTACTAACCGCTGGTTTGAATCTTACGGCATTTATATTCCTGCCTATAACATAGGTGGTGATTATCTTGATCTTATAGAGAGGAGGAATAATTTCTTTTTTGCGATAGGTGATGTTTCTGGTAAGGGGGTTTCTGCAGGGTTGGTTTCTATTATGGTCAAAGCAATGCTTAATAGTGCCGATGTAAGTCTAAGTTCGTTTCTGAGAGTAGCCAAAAATATAAATCGTAATATTTATAGGTGGTTTTACGATGAGGAAAGTATACTAACATTTCTTACATTGTTTTTTGCGTGTTATACGCCAAGCACTAGAAAATTGCATTATGTTAATGCTGGACATGTGCCTTGTGTTCTTCTAAGAGGAAGTGAGACTATATTGTTGCACTCTACTTCCAGACCACTAGGGTTGTTTGAGAGTATTGACATAAGAAAGGAAAGCGTTGAAATAGGTAAGGGTGATGTGCTTATGCTTTACACTGATGGACTTATTGAGCAGATAGATGAAAGAGGAAGGGAATTTGGTATAAGTAGACTAAAGGAGTTACTAAGCAGTATGAAGGACGAGAAACCTGTAGATATTGTAAATAGTTTGGTTAGGAGACTAAAGGATTTTTCTCAAGACAGGCTTAATGATGATGTATGCTTACTTGTTGTGAAATTTAAGTAAGTTGTATTGTCTATTTTAGAATAAAGTGCACAATGTAAGTTGTCTCAAATTCTACTGGTACATTTTGTTCATTTCTAGCAGGTTCAAATATAACACCTTTAACGTATTCTATTGCTGAGGAGTCAAGAGCATTGCTACCACTGCTTTTTATTACCCAGCAGTCTTTTACCTTGCCATTTGTTGATATTAGGATTCCTATAGTTACACTACCCTCTATCTTTTTCAGTCTTGCTGAAAAGGGATAGGTTATGTGAGGAGTGAACAATACTTTTGGGGGTATTATAAGACCGTGGGTTTTGGGGTGTATATCAGTTGATGTTTGCTGAGATTGTGGTTGGTTTTGATTTTTTTCGGTATTTGTGAGGGGAAGTTCGGATGGAGTAGGAGTATCAGAGAGGTTGATTTTGTCTTTTTGTGGGGAGCTTTTTACATATCTTAAGTCTGTGTTTTTAGTTCGCTTTTTGGGAAGGCTTTCAAAAACTACTTTTATATCTTCGTACTTTGCGTAGATTCTGATTTTTTCTTGTGGTTTTTGATGTAGGTGTAAGAAAGTTCCGACTATTCCTATGGTTAAAACTAGGTGTAGTAATGCGGAGATTAAAATATATCTAAGCATATTAGGATAGAAATTTTTTGACCTCTTCTATTGAGGGTTTTATTGTGAATGTTGGGGGTAGATTTGATATAGCAGTGTTTGGATCCTTTAGTCCGTTTCCTGTGGCGATTGCAACTACCAGTGCTCCTTTAGGGATGTCTCCACTTCCAACAAGTTTTATTAGCCCAGCTATTGAAGCTGCTGAGGCAGGTTCTATGAATAGTCCATCCTTTGAGGCTATTTTTTTGTAAGCTTCAATTATTTCTTCGTCAGTTACATCTATGATTTTACCTCCCGACTCATCTCTTGCCTGTTCTGCCTCTTTCCATCTTGCGGGGTTTCCTATTCTTATTGCGGTTGCTATGGTTTCTGGTTTTTCAAAAACTCTTCCGTAGACTATAGGTGCTGCTCCTCGTGCCTGAATTCCAAATAGCTTTGGAAGAGAGTTTATTTTCCCAGCTTCTTTATACTGCTTATATCCCATCCAGTAAGAAGTAATATTACCAGCGTTTCCAACAGGCATAACTTGAATATCTGGGGCTCTGCTTAGTACATCACAGATCTCAAATGCTGCTGTTTTTTGCCCTTCCAGCCTGTAAGGGTTTATAGAATTGACAATCTCAATTCCTAGCTTATCTGCCGATTCTCTTACTACGTTTAAAGCGTCATCAAAGTTTCCTTCCACTTCAAGCACTATTGAACCATATATCATCGCCTGTGCAAGCTTACCTAGAGCCACATATCCTTTAGGTATAAGCACTATTGACTTTATTCCGGCTCTTGCTGAGTAAGCTGCTGCAGAAGCAGAAGTATTACCAGTAGAAGCACATATTGTTGCTTTTACACCTTTCTCCACAGCTTTAGATATGGCAACAGTCATTCCCCTATCTTTGAAGGAGCCTGTAGGATTAAGACCTTCAAACTTTATAAATAAATCCACACCTAGTTCTTTACCAAGGTTTATTGCCCTTATAAGGGGAGTGTTCCCTTCTAGAATAGTTACAATTGGAGTTCTTTCAGTTATCATCGGAAGAAATTCTCTGTAATGCTTTATTACTCCTTCCCATTTCATACTCTCACCAAATTTCAAGTCTCTTTTGGTTTTGACTAAAATTTTCAGGAAAACATCCTTAAAACTTTCAACTTCTTAAGAAAGTTAAGTCATCCAGTCCCGGTAGGGACTGCGAGAGAGAGAAGAAGAAACTGCACCCAATTCTAAATTATAGTTTTTGTCGGAGAGTCAACGGTGAATTCCAATTTCCGTATGTGAGTGGATAAGATTCTAAGATTTTTGCTTGCTTACTTCCTTTGGTTTTGATAGTATTCGTCAGTCACAAAACTTTACTTCACACTAAGCCTTTTAGGTGCTTGTTGAAAAGAGTATTTGCCCAGTTCCGACAGGGACTGCGAGAATAGTAGGAAGGAAAAATGTATCCTAGTTATAGATTTTGGGATTTATTGCCAAACTGACTGAAGAATTGTAGTTTTTGTGGAAAAACTTTTACAATACTATGTGTTATGAAGTTTTGCATTGTTACTCACGGTTGTAAGCTTAACCAGTTTGAGAGTTCTGCGATAGAGAGCAAGCTCAGTAGGATTGGTTTAGAATACATTGAGGACCCTAGAAGTGCAGATATTGTTATATTTAATTCTTGTAGTGTTACTAACAATGCTGATAGGAAGGCTAGGAAGTTTATAAGACAGGTTTCAAGGCTTAAGGGGGAGAGGGATGTTGTTTTTATTGTTACAGGATGTTTTGTACAGGAAGGAAACGAAGAGGGGGATTTTTCAGGTGTTGACCTATTGGTAAGTAACAAGGATAAGTATAGGATTCCTGATGTTGTTAAGGGGTTTGTTGAGGGGAAGGGGTTAAGTTTGGAGAATGCGGTAACTAGGGAAAACGGTAGATTTGAATTTGAGCCAGATTCATTTCTTGGCAGGACCAGAGCTTTTCTTAAAATTCAGGATGGGTGTGATAGGGTATGTTCTTTCTGTAGAGTTCCATTTGCTAGAGGAAGGAGTGTTTCACTTGAATATGACGAGGTTATAAGAAGATTTAAGAGACTTCTTGATCTTGGGTATAGGGAGATAGTTATAACTGGTGTTAATATAACAAGCTACTACTGGAATGGTTATGGACTTAAGGATCTAGTGAAAGCTATGGTAAGTGTAGAAGGTGATTTTAGGGTTAGGCTTTCTTCAATAATGCCTGATGAGTTTGATGTAGGAATTTTGGAGTTTGTTAGGGAAGGTAAGCTAGCACCTCATTTGCATCTGTCAATGCAAAGTGGTTCTGATCGCATAATAAGGAAGATGAGGAGAGATTATACTTCTTCTGATCTTGTAAGGATTTCAGAGATAGCAAGAAAATACTATGAAGGGTTTGGACTTACTGGTGATGTAATTGTAGGTTTTCCAGGAGAGACTGAGGATGACTTTAGGCAGACTGTTGAAGTTGTCAAAAGGGTGGGTTTTTTCAGGTTACATATTTTTCCGTTTTCTTTGCGCAGGGGGACTGTTGCTAGTGTTATGCCTGAGCAGGTTTGCTATGAGGTGAAGAAGGAGAGGGAGAAAGTTTTGTTTGATGTGGTAAAGGAGATCTCTTTTGATTTTAGAAAGAAGTTTCTAGGTAAGGAGGTTAGGGTATTGCCTGAGGAGTTTTGTGATGGTGGGGTTTATGGGTATGCGGATAACTACCTCAGGGTTTTCTCAAAAAGTGCTTCTTTCAGGAAGGGAGAGTTTTGCTACATTAGAGTAAAAGAGCTTGATAGGGAAGATATTGCTACTGTTGTTGGTGAATGAAAATTAGCTTATTTTTTCTAGGTAAGATTCGTCTACCAATATTTCTCGGGGTTTACTTCCTTGTTGTGGGCCGACTATTCCTTCCTCTTCCATTCGTTCTATCATCCTTGCTGCACGGTTGTATCCTATTCTGAGTCTTCTCTGAAGATAGGATGCTGAGGCTTTTTTCTCTAAGATTACAATCTTTACTGCTTCGTTATATAGTTCATCTGAAAACTCTTCGTCGCTAAAGTTATCGGTTTCTTCTTCGTAGTTATTTCCTACTTCAAGTAGTGATGGGAGATCTATGTAATTCGGGGAATCTTGTTTTATTAGGTAATCAACGGTTCTCTCCACTTCCTCGTTAGATATAAAGCATCCTTGCACTCTTATTAGAGTGGGATGTGTTGGGCTCATGAAGAGAAGATCTCCTTTCCCTAAAAGTTTTTCAGCGCCTATTGTGTCAAGTATCGTTCTTGAGTCAACTTTAGAGGCAACCCTGAATGCGACTCTTGCCGGAAAATTGGCTTTTATTAAACCCGTTACTACATCTACTGAAGGCCTTTGGGTTGCAATGATCAGGTGTATTCCTACAGCTCTTGACATAGCTGCAAGCCTTGTTATGTAGTCTTCTGTTTCCTTGGGTGATGTCATCATAAGGTCTGCGTATTCATCAATTATTAGAACTATATAGGGAAGTTTCTCTTTGTTGCTTTCACCAAGTTTGTTTACTTTGTTATTGTAGTGGTGGATGTCTCTACACCCTAGTGATTCTAGCCTTTTGTATCTATACTGCATTTCTTCTACGAGCCATTCTAGAACGGTTTTAGCGAGGTTTGGGGTTGTTATTACTGGTGAGAGTAGATGAGGAATGCTGTTGTAGGATTTTAGTTCAACTATTTTCAGGTCTATCATTATAAGTTTCAGTTCATCTGGTCCTCTTGCATACAGTAGTCCGGCGATTATTGAGTTTACATAAACGCTTTTGCCTGAACCTGTTGAGCCTGCTATTAGAAGATGGGGCATTTGAGTTAAGTCTTCAACGATGGGTTTGCCGTGGATATCTACTCCTATCACAAGTGGAAGTTTTACTTTGCTGTCCCTATACTCTCTTGATTCAATAACTTCCCTTATTTTTACGGTTTTTCTCACTTTGTTTGGTATTTCTATACCTATGACTGACTTTCCATGAATTGGGTAGACTATTCTTACTCTGGATGTTGCGAGATTTAGGGCAAGGTTATCAGAGATATTCACTATTTTGGCAATCTTAGTGCCCGGCTTAGGCCTAACTTCATACATAGTAACAACAGGGCCTCTTATCACTCCTTCAATCACTGCATCTATTTTGAATTCTGAGAAAGTGTTTTGGATTATCCTTTTAGTCTCCTCTATCTCCTTAAGCTGTTCTGAGCCGTCAACTTCACTAAGTTCCGGTTTGTCAAGTAATTCCACAGGGGGAGGATATTTACCAGAAAATACTTTGCCTTCAGAGTAGGTTGTGTTGGTTTTTCTTTCAGGTTGGGTAGTATCACCTTCTTCGTAATCGGTATATTCAGCTGTTTCTTCAACACTCTTTGATTCATTTATGATTTCAACATCTCTTACGGTATGACTTTTAAAGTCCTCTTCAGAAAGTTTCTTCTGAGAGTCCTCTTTTACGAATGTTTCTGAGTTTCTGGATGAGGTAGCGAAAATATCCATATGCCTTGTTCTGGATGGTTGGTAGGATGAACTGCTGTGGTGAATATCTGATTCAGTGTCTAGGTCTATTTCTGTTATCTCTATGAACTTTTTGCTAAAATTCGGCTCTGTTTCGGAGTTTCTAGGTCTTGATTCGTATGGGTGATCAAATTTTCTATCTCCAGAGGCTGAAGAGGAAACGTTGAAGTTGCTTTCTCTCTTTCTATTTGAGAACTCAGGATATTCGTTATTTTCAGAATATTCAAAAAGAGATTTTATGAACAGAAAGATCTTTTGGAGCGATAGTAAAAGCGCTGTTAGGCCAAGATTGATGATCTTAGATGAAGTTTTATAGGATGTTAGAATTAAGAAAATACCAAAGATTAGAATTAGAAAGGATATAGCGTATCCCAGGTAGTTTCCAACTGAGTTTACTAGAAAGCCTGCAACATCGTAAGTTAGCACTCCTATTATGTGTGGTGGGTATTGTAGATTGCTGATTCCGTATATTCCTAACCAGCCTAAAGTGGATAGCTCGCACCCTAAGAGGTTTTTGAAAAAGTAGTAGAATGGTTTTTTAAAAAGCAGGGGGAGAAATGTTAGTGACAGTGCTAATGCAAGGATTTCTACATTGTTCTCGCCTCCAAGCACTCGGAGTGTATAGATAAACCTCCTGAGAAGGAAAGAGAAAACATTATCTAGTGTTAGGATGGAGGGATAGTATTTGTAGGATGCAATAGCAACGATGAAGAAGAGTATTAAGGTTCCTCCAACAGTTCTTCTCATCTTCAGTAGTATATTTTAACCTCTTATAGGTTGTGATGTCCAATTTTTTAGGTTTTTTCTGACAAATTCCAGTTTCTACTGATGAGCAAAAAAAGATTCTAAAATTTTTGCTCACTCTTACTCATACACTTTGGTTCTAGATAGTCTTCTTCGGTAACAAAACTTTACTTCGTGCTGGGCCTCTCTCGGGTGCTATCAAGAAAGGTATTTGTTCAATCTTGACGGGGTTATGGAAAAGTAAAGAAAAGTTACACTTAATCACTAGTTGGAGTTTATTGAGTTTTTTCAATAAGATTCTTTGTCGGTTTAGCGTTTGGGGTTTGCTTAGTGGGGATTGAGCTTTGTGTAGTTTTCCGAAGAAGTTGAATGCTGGGTGAGTATGTTATAGAATATTAGGTGTTAGGATGTTGATCTGGGAAAGGTTTTGGTAGGGGGTGAATATGTCTAAGGATTTGGAGACTCATAGAAAGAATGATGAGTTATATAGAAGGATAATTAGTTACAGAGAGGTAGATGAAGCAAAGGCGGTTGGACTTTATCCATACTTTAGGCCTATTGAGTCTTCGCAGGATACTGAGGTGTTTATAAATGGTAAGAAATACCTTATGTTAGGGTCTAACGCTTATTTGGGTTTGACTACTGATCCGAGGGTGATAGAGTCAGCTGTTGAGGCAATAAGAAAGTATGGTACTGGGAATGCTGGTTCTAGGTTTTTAAATGGGACGCTTAAGATACATGAAGAGCTTGAGCAAAAGCTTGCTAAGTTTGTCAACAAAGAGTCTGCGTTGTTGACTAGCACGGGGTATATGGCAAATTTGGTTGCGATAGCCGGACTTTTAGGGCCTGGTGATGCCGTAATAACAGATAAACTGGATCATGCTTCTATAATAGATGCTTGCAGGATGTCTGGAGCTAAGATGTATAGGTTTGCGCATAATAATATTGATCACCTGAGAAGAGTTCTTGAGAAGGTTGAAGAGAAGGCAAAACTGGTGGTGGTTGATGGAGTATTTAGTATGGAAGGAGACATTGCTGATCTACCTAATATTGTAAAGGTGTGTAAGGAATATGGGGCTTGGATAATGGTGGATGATGCACATGGTATGGGAGTTTTGGGTGGCAAGTATGGGCAGGGAACGGTGCATCATTTCGGTCTTGATGATGAGGTAGACATAATAATGTCAACTTTTAGCAAAAGTTTTGCATCAATAGGAGGCTTTGTAGCAGGTAGTGAGAGGTTGATAAACTACCTAAAGCATAAGGCAAGAGCACTTATATTTAGTGCTAGTCCAACTCCAGCAACTGTTGCAACTGTAAGCAAAGCAATTGATATAATTTACGAAGAGCCTGAAAGGATAGAAAGATTGTGGAAAATAACCCATAAGATGATGAAGGCTTTCAAGGAGTTAGGGTTTGATACGGGCACTTCCTGTACTCCGATAATTCCCCTAAAGATAAATAACTTTGAGAAGACACTAAAGTTCTGGAGAGCTCTCTCAGATGATGGGATATTTGTAAACCCTGTATTGCCTCCGGCGGTACCTCCTTCGGAAACGATAATAAGAACTAGTTATATGGCAACACATAAAGATGAGCAGTTGGATTGGGCTTTAACTATATTTGAAAAGCATGGGAAGGCGTTGGGTATAATCTAAAACATGGGGAAATGGATAGTATCAAAAAGCATAGAGATTGACGCCTCTCATGTTGTAGAAGGGTATGATGGTCCTTGCTCAAAACTACACGGACATCGCTGGAGGATAGAGGTATCGGTTCTGTCCGAAAGTCTGGATAGCATAGGAATAGGGGTAGATTTCTCTTACCTTAAGAAGGTTCTGGAAGATCTTAACCTTGATCACCAACACCTAAACAACCTTATATCTCCTGCAACCGCAGAGTGCTTAGCGAAATATGTTTTTGATGAGATCAAAGGAAGAGGACTGAAGGTGTTGAAAGTAACAGTTTGGGAAACACCATCAAATAAGATAGAGTATTTTGAGTAGTCTAAAATGGCAATTCAAGAACGTTATTTCCTTTTAGAAACACTGTTTTGTTCTGATCTCTGTAATAGGCTCTGCTATGAGAGATGAAGTTAAAGTCCACATCGTTAATTTTAGCAACTCTCTCTATGATCTCAAGCCACCTTTCAAGGTTACCAGTGACATCTATTTCCAGATTTTTTTTAGACTCTGGTGAGGTTAAGAACTCTCTATCAGCAACTTTGATCCATCTGCCTTGTCGTAGATAGCCTATTTCTTTAACTCTGTTGCTCTTTTCTAGTCCGCTTCTCCTAAATATCTTATGGTGGTATTCAGAGTTGTTGAAAAGTAAAATATTTTTTCCAAGAGTCAAAGCTTCGTATACTGTCATTCCAAATGAGGTTACAATGGTATTAGAGGAAGCTAGAATGTTGTAGAATTCACTCTTGCTCTCATCAAATACCTCTATGCCCTTGGAGTTACAGATTCTTTCTATTTCCCTCTTGTTTGTAAAGGCTTTTCCTATAAAAACACAGCATGTTTTGTTTCCAAAAAGAGATGAGAAATTTTCTAGGACAAAGGTGGTTAAATTATTCGGGTCCTCGCCACCGAAGGTTATTAAGATATCAAATGTGTTTTTTGTTTTCAGTTCCAGTAATTTAGGGTTTAGTATTAGGTAGTTGGTTCCTTTGAAATTGGGCGGGGGACCGTATGTCTTTATGTAGGGTAGAGATAGAACTGACACAATTGTTGGCTTTCGTGTTTCCAAGTCATCAAGAGAGATTACTAGTTTTTGCTTTGATATTAGTTCAGCTACTAACCTTTTGTTTGCTTCCCTAAGGTCTAAGATGATGATTTTACACTTGTTCAATGTGTGGCTATTGATGTTCTCAAGGGTAGATAGGTTAGATACTATGCCTCTAGAGTTGAGATAGTTGTTAAGAACTTGCATTCTTCTGTAATGTCCAAGTCCAAATCCTTTGCCTACTTCTGCAAGAAGTAGCACCATTTAGCAACCTCCTGACTCACCAAAACAGATATATTCTAATGGTGCTATTTCTCAAGATACCAGAGAAAGTTAGTTTTAGGGATTAAAGTTTTTCGTTTTTGTTTGTTGAAATCAAATCGTCTTGGTTGTAATAATAACTTGTGTATGTATAGGCTATTTATAGCACTTTTGTTTTTGGTAATACTCGGTTCTAGGTCCTTTTCTCAACTACTTACTGAGGTTTATACAACATATGAGAATATTCCTATCATAGTTAAGTTATATGTCACAAGTTATGAAGATGGAAGAGAGATCTCAAGGAAGTTGTTTCAAATCATAACGAATGAGATATTCAATTTTTCATACAGGGATGGAAGTTACGTAAGAGAGATTACGGAGAAGTGTTATAAGAGGTTTGTGAAGATGAATAAGGATCTAAGCACCATACTTGGTAGGGTACTTTATTATCATTCGCTTACAAAGGCAGTGAGTCCGACGTTGGGATACTTGGTGGATCTGTGGGGGTTTGAAACGGGAAGGTTTTATGTTCCTTCTCCTGTTGAGCTGTCAAATGCTTTAAAGGTATCTTCTTTGAAGAATTTAGTGATTTCAGGAGATAGTGTGATGCTGAGGAACAAGCAGACGAAGTTTTACCTAACTCCATTTTCGGTTGGAGTAGCTTTGTTGAAGGTTAAAGATTTTTTGAAGAAGAGTAATGTGACAAATGCTTTTGTTGCTGTAGGCAACAACTTTTCGCTATGTGTTGGAACTAAGGATCAATCTGGTTGGACGGTAGGGATAAGTAATCCAAAAAATAGAACAGAGAATGAAACATTGCTGACGGTTAGTGTATCAAATTCTTCAGTGTATACCGCGAGTATTTCCGAGAATTCCTTCATAGAAGGCTTTAAGATATACCATTCGGTTTTAGATCCTAAAACTGGATATCCTGCGGATAACGGGACGGTATCTGTGTCTGTAGTGGATGATGACCCTTTGGATGCGGTAATTCTGGCTAGGGCTCTTTTGGTTTTGGGTAAAGATGCGGGGTTGAAGTTTGCCGAGAGGAGGAATATAAAGGCGTTGTTTGTGACAGCGGAGGGTGGTAGTGTGAAAATGTATAAAACTTCAAAGTGGATAAAAGCATATGATAGAGATACAACAAAGAAACCCAAAAGTTAGGTTATCTTTTCCTGACTTTGTAGAAGTTAGTTCCTCCCTTGGATCTAACTGTTACATTGAAATTCTTTTTTATGTAGTCTTCAATGATTTTCCTTTTGCTTATGTTCCACATGTTGTCTCCTTCTCTGACTACTACAACACTATCGTCAAGTAATTTAAGTTTATTTCCGGGATAGACCCAGTCGGGATCTTCCCACTTTTGCGGGTTTCTGTAGGTAAGAGGTTTATAGCCGTTTATTACCGCAACTTTGTTCACATAAACCCATATATCGTAGTCTGTTATTGTTATACCTAGCTCTTTCTGGACTTCAGTAAGCTCAGGTTCGTAGATGTTCTCTAGGTTAGAGATGATGTGAGTGAGTTTTTGTTCTTCCTTAGTGAGAGGTCCTGAGAGATAGGAGGTTATTTCGTCTTTAAAGATTAGGAGGACTCCTCCTACAAGTAGGATTATAACTCCTAGAGAGATAAGTAGATATTTCAGATCAATACCTAGGAACTTTCTACTTTTTGCTGATCTAGAACGAGAAATTTCTTCTTGATAGCTTTTGCGTAGTGTTTTTTTTGTAGTTAGGCTTTCAGAGGATACCTTCTGAGCAAATTCTCTTATTTCTTTTTCTTTTTGGGTTCCTTCAAGTTTTTCGCTTTTAACCAGTATTTCAAGCTTTTCTGAGTAGGGTAATTTGGAGATCTCTGTATAGATACTGATGAGTTCTTCTAATCTTTTTCTGTCATTTGCTATCCTTAGCTTGTCGGATTCAAAGTCTTTTTCTATGTCGGATATAGTTATTCTCTTGTTGAAGATCTCCTTTATTGTGTCTTTTATCTTGTTAAATTCTTCGTGAAAGTCTCTTTCTTCGGGGTCTTTAAGAAGAAGATCTGTTGAAAAGTAGGTTAGCTTATGCTTAGAGAAGTTTTCAAGTAGCATATATTCTAGGTTATCAAGTTGGATTTTGTTTTTAGATTCGGTTTTTCCGAACACAAGAACTTTCTCCTTACCGTCTCTATCAACAAGTGGGATGTAATACTTATTTTCCGAGGATACTATGTTTACATTGCTTATGATATTTATTTTTTCACTTACTTCAACAAATCTTATTCCTAGAGTGAATTTTTTGAAATCTTCGTAAGTGCTTTTGTTTGTAAGGATCTTTAATCTACTTCTGTCGTAGATAAGTCTTACAGTATCTATTAGTGAAATAACATCGTTACCAATGAGGGTTTTGACGCTGGTTATAGGTATTGGGTATTTAATAAATTCTCTGGTATCAAACTCATCGGTGGCTATTAGAGTTTCTCCTTTTTTGCTTCTTATGATGTAGTTGCCTCCTACTTTTATTATAGCGTTGTTTGGTAGAATGTCGTATAACTTTGCTGAAAGGAGATTTAGTATTTTTGAGCTAGTAAGATCATTGACTATAGCAGAGAAAAGGTCAAATATCTTTCTACCGCTGAAAGTAACGGCAAAATTTCCATCACTGTAGAGAAGAACATAGCTTTTATACTTTTCGCTTATTTCCTTAATAACCTTACTGGCTTCTTTCTCTTCTTCAGCTTTGTCAATTACATTTACATTTACCTTGTGGTGAAGGGTTGAGGGTAAGAATTTAAGGATTACATTATATATGCTACTGGGAACTATAAAGTTGGTTTCAAATTCGTCTGATTCTATTTGTTTTATCTCTTCGCTGATGGATGACAGGTAGCCTACAGCGATTATTACATTACTTATGTGTTGCTTGAATTTTTCTATGTAATTGGAATAACCTATTCTTATAAAGGGTTTTTCGTCTAGTGCCGAGAAGCCTGTGAAGATAATGTAACAGTCTCTATCAACCCTGAAAACTCTTTTGTTAGGTTCTCTGTTATAATACTGTATTAACTCAATAAATTTTTTTACTCTCTCTCCATCCATATTTTAGCCTCGCATGAGTAAATTATAAACAAGTTCATAATTTGTGTGAAAAATAATTCTGGAAGTTACTGATAAGTTCCAAGATTCACAATTAGTAGGTGTTTTTTACTTTTCTCGCAGTCCCTGTCGGGACTGGGTAAATACTCTTTTTGATAAGCTACCAAGAGGCTGGTATGGAATAAAGTTTTGAGAGTGATAAGTGCTACCTAGGAACGAAGAAGTAAGTAAACGAAAAGTTAAATTCGGTTTATTTTACCTATAAGTTGGAATTTATTGAAGGTTGATGTATTAACTAGACAGTGAAAGTCAAGGTTTTTTATACTTTCCGAAAACGTTCTGGGGGGTGTATATGTTGGAGTGGCCGAAGACAAATGATGCTTTAGGAACAACTAATAGAGGTGTGCCTGCTGAGTCAGGGTTGTGTACCCTTTGTAGGGCTGATTGTCAAGGCAAGTGTGAGACTTGGCTTGCAGGATTAGTGGGTAGGAAGCTTCTTTATCCCAGAGATTTTGGGATGGTGACAGCTGGTGCTGATAATACTTCTCCGATTGGTGTGAACTACAATGCTATCAGAATAATGGGGTATGTTTATGGTGCTAAGGGGTTACCAAAGGGTCTTAGTGATTCTCCGGATGACTGCATTTTCCCTAATGTTAGTGTTGAGACTGAATTTGGTAACAAGGTAAAAACTAAGTCTAGGGTTCCGATAATGACTGGTGCTTTGGGATCTACTTTCATTGCTGCTAAGTATTGGGACTCTTTCGCAATAGGTGCTGCATTGGTTGGATTTCCGATAGTTGTGGGTGAGAACGTTGTGGGTGTTGACAGACAGGCAAAGCTTAACGGTAAGGTGCAGGAGGCACCAGAGCTGGATAGAAGGATACAGACTTACTTGAGGTATTTTGACGGGACTTATGGTGCTATATTGGTTCAGATGAATGTTGAAGATAGTAGAAATGGTGTTGCGGAGTATGTTATCGACAAGTATGGAGATAAGGTTGTTATAGAGCTCAAGTGGGGACAAGGAGCGAAGGATATTGGAGGTGAGATTCAGGTAAAAGATCTGGATTATGCTCTTCTTTTGAGAAAAAGGGGGTATATTGTTGATCCTGATCCTAATTTACCTGAGGTGCAGGAGGCTTTCAAAGCTGGGGCAATAAAGGCATTTGCTAGACATAGTAGGCTTGGGTATACGGATATGAGTTCTCCTGAAGAGGTGTATGAGAACTTTATGAAGACAGTGAGACGGCTTAGGAAACTTGGGTTTAAGAGGATAACTTTAAAAACAGGAGCTTATGATGTTGCTTCATTAGCGCTGGCAATAAAGTGTGCAACTGATGCCGGATTGGATCTACTCACTATTGACGGTGCTGGTGGTGGAACGGGTATGAGCCCATGGAATATGATGCAGCAATGGGGAATTCCTTCACTTTTATTGCACGCAAAAGCCTATGAGTATGCAATGATACTCGCATCAAAAGGTAAGAAGGTTGTTGATCTGTCTTTTGCTGGCGGATTTGCAAGAGAAGATCATGTTTTCAAGGCTTTGGCTCTTGGATCTCCATTTGTTAAGATTGTATGTATGGGTAGAGCTTCAATGATACCAGCGTTTGTTGGTTCAAATATTGAGGGTGTTTTGAGACCAGAAAACAAGGCTAAGGTTAATGGTAACTGGGATAGCTTACCAAAAACCGTTACTGACATTGGTGCAAAGCCTGAGGAGATATTTGCAGGGTATTACGAAGTTGAGAAGAAGGTTGGTAAGAGTGAGATGAAAAATATTCCTTTCGGAGCAATTGCTATCTGGACATGGGCTGATAAAATTGCAGCAGGGTTACAACAACTAATGGCAGGTGCTAGGAAGTTTTCTATCAAAGAGATTAGTAGAGACGACATTGCAGCAGCAAACAGGGAAACAGAGAGAGAGACGGGACTTAAATTCATAACTGATGCTTATGATGAGTTAGCAAAGAGAATTCTTAACATGTAATTCTAGTCAGGGGCGTTTTGCCCCTTTTTGATTTATAGTTTTAACTAAAGTATACTCTTCAGTTCGTCTATTACCTTCTTGGGAACGACTTTAAGTTCTTGAACAGCTTCTTCAAGAGGCACAGCTACAATTTCTGTTCCTCTTAGTGCTACCATCTTGCCCCATTCTTTTCTTAGCACCAATTCGCCGACATTTATACCAAATCTTAGAGATAGGATTCTATCAAAAGCAGTTGGTGCTCCTCCTCTTTGCAAGTGTCCTAAAACTACGTATCTCGTTTCAATTCCTGTTGTATCCTCTATATATTTTGCAAGTTGTTTTGCGATACCACCAAGTCTTACATGACCGAATTCATCAGTTTTGGCATCCTCAAAAACAAAGTTTTGGACCCCGCCTGTGTCCAATATTGCTCCTTCGGATACTGCTATTATCGTATATAGTTCACCCTTTTCTTTTCTCTTTTTGACAAATTCTGCAACTTCTGTTATTTTTGTTACTTCTTCGGGAAGTAGAACCATATGTGCTCCTCCTGCTATTCCTGCCCATAGAGTTATCCATCCTGCGTGTCTTCCCATTATCTCAACAACCATTATTCTCCTGTGGGACTTTGCTGTTGTGTGAAGCTTATCAATGGCATCCATAGCAATGTTTACTGCAGTGTCAAATCCGAATGTGTAATCTGTGACATTTAAATCGTTGTCAATAGTTTTTGGTGCACCCACAACAGGAAAACCATCTTTAGCAAGCTTGTTTGCTGCACCTAGTGTGTCTTCACCACCTATCGCTATAAGAGCATCTAGCTCTAATTCCTTAAAGCTTTGGTGGACTTTCTTTACAGTTTCTTCATTTTTGTAGGGGTTAGTTCTGGAAGAACCAATTATTGTTCCACCTTCTCTGTGAATGTCTTTGACATCCTCATCTTTCAATACTGTATACTTCTTCTCAATCAGTCCCCTCCACCCTTCAAGCAAACCTAAGATCTCAACATCTGGGAGATCTTTTTTTATCCTAAAATACGCTCCCATGATGACACCGTTTAGTCCGGGAGCATCTCCTCCACCCGTAAGTATTCCTATTCTCTTCATACTTACCTCCTTAAAAGGTAGCTAAATTTTAATCAAGAGAAGCTTTTAAATTCCATTTATGTTTTAGCTAGGACAATAAATTTCCATTAGGAAGTAAGATTCTAGACTTTTTGCTTACTTTTTTGCTTATAATTGTTCTTAGACAGCGTTCACTAGTTACAAGATTTCACTTCATACTAAGCTTCTTAGGTACCTGTAAAAAAAGTGGTAGTTAAGTTGGGAGTAAGAAAGAGAAATTACACCCGATTGTGAATTTTAGACTTTATTGAGTATAGTTGTATATAATTTTGGACGGAGGGTGATATGAGGGGGTTTAGATTAGGTTTTGCCTTCAAAAGTTCTATTTTACTTTCTCTGATGATACTTGCAGTAATTATCCCTTCAGTGTTCTTTGTTATTAGCTACTTCTACGGTAAGACTCAAACTCTTGTGGAGAATGCCTTGAAATTAG
>JBCNVF010000043.1 GCA_039630355.1 Brevinematia bacterium | reverse complement strand
GATTCAAATAACTCTCTTTTAGAAACATCCAGTGGAAACCTTGAAAACGGGTATGCCTCTTGGACCTCAGTGAAAATTTACACTAGGAATATCTATATAGTAGTTGTAAAGATAGACATGACAGGCGACAGAGTAATATCTACTGGAGCAGATCAATACTCCTACAAGTATGTCATAGTAAGTGAAGACTCGGATGGTAGGGTTTCATTTTCGGACACAGACGAATGGTATGGTATGTAACCTATTAAGCGCACTAAAGTTTGTATTCCCCATCTGTCTCATTTTCCTTGCTGTCCCTTCATCATCTGTAACACTACTCTCAGCAACATTTAACTCAGATGGTTTAGATTACCTTCATTTTCTATCAGAAGAATCAAATTGTGCTCTCTCTTTTCTTGTAAACAGTAGCGCAAATTTGCTCCTCTGTGTTAGCCTAGGCAGTAGAAATCTTGAGATTTTCCTAGGAGACATGTGGGTAAATTTTGGAAGAGGCATAATAGTTGGAAATAACAAATATTCCTACTTTACCAGATACGCTTACACTCTAAAGTATTCAACCAACGGAATATCTAGCTTCAACTACCCCATCTCTGACAGAAACTTTGACGGAGTTACAGACATAGGAAAAGGTATAGGAATACACCTACCAGAACTAAAACTAAGAACTTTTGTACTCTTAGAAGAAAACTTATCGTTTTCCAATCATACCTTAGGTGGGATGATAGAGATCGGAGAATTTGCGATTTTATTGAATAAGCACAAGGAAATCTTTATTTCAGTAAATTATAAAAGTAGAAACTTGCTTGGATTAGGCATAGTTTCAGATCTAGAAGTCTCCTCAATGATCTCAAGCAATATACTTTTAGGATTAGGTTGGTTTCTAGAATGGTATTTCAGGAAACTTGAATTTTCTCTAGAGTGTAGAGTTTTAGAGGATGGATTCTACTCTTCGTTTTCTCATTCAATGTTCTCTAGGGAAAGAGTACAAAAAGGATTGATATTCTCAGCAAGATTGGACGAACAAAAGACAAAATTCTCTTTTGTGAATAAACTGGTTCAACTGTCAAATGCGAGTATTGAGAGCGAGACCTACTTTTTTGCTTTACACAGGGTTTTTGATTACACATTTTTAGACCTTGAGATTCTAAAAGACAGCGTACAGGAAAAGTTATTCCTAGCACTATACCCTTTCGTAAGCCTAGAGTTTGTGACAATCTACCTAAAGCCAGTGTTCAGTGCTGACAGAAACCTAAACTTTGAAAAGATAATAGCGGGAACTTCACTAGAAGTTCAAAACCTTAAAGTAAAGCTTACAACTTTCTTCCCACTTAGTGAAACTGATTCATTTACATTTATTTCAACTGAAGTAAGGGATAATTTTGGAGAAAACCTAGATGTAAAAATAGGGAATAGTGATGGTATATCCTGTGTAGTAGGAATAATCTTTACTTCTAAGCAGATAAAAACGGAAGTTTTAACAGTTTTCTCTCAACATAAGGAACCACGGTTTTTTTGTGTCCTCTCGCTTAGAATTGAATAGCAAATGGCACAGATATGCTTGGCGAGAAAGATGAGGTTATCCTGTTGTTTAAGTCATTCAAGATACAATACCTAAGCTCAAATCCTATCCAAAATTCTCTAGAAAAGTTATAAGAAAGTGCTAGTATAGGCTCGGTAATCAACCCTATCTCCGATAGTGATATAGCTCCTAAGGAAGCGTTCATTAAGGATATTCCCGTAGCTATACCCACCTTGAGAAAGAGATTATTCTTCTTCTCAAACGAGAAGACCATAGCGTTATAGGAAAAAGCAAATTTCAAGGAGATATGAGAGAAATAACTTCTCTCAGTCTGAGAGAAAGAAAAAGAAAGTTCTGGGGATACAGAGATCGTATCGGATGGAGAGAATGTTGTGCTACCTACTCCAATATCCGCTCCTAAGACTGCACCAATACTTACCGGATCACTGAAAAACATAGTACTTGGTCCTAGGTAAATCTTTATATCTTCAGCCTGTGATACAGCACTCCCAACTAAGATCAATAAACCTATGAGAAAGACTACCATAGTTTTTCTCATAACTTCTCTCCTTACTTAGTATAACAACGAAAAATCTCCTAAGAAAGTGACACTATATTACTACTATACCTATCACAACCTTAACAATGTTTGATAGAATTCTCAGGAAAGCCGAAGTTTCAAGAATGTAATGCAGTTGTGGATAAATGTCAGTAAATATCACAAAATACCCTATTATAAATATACCATTTATTGAGAATAACAAGAACCCCACCATTTTACTGACAGAGGTTATGCCTATTTCGCTAATTTTTTCGTATATTCTGTTCACAAGTGGTAAAAAGAGGAAGAAAGCTATCACCGAAGAGCCCAAAACAACACCTACATCTATTATTTCCAAATATTCTTTAACTATGAAGTATTTGAAAATTCTAAATACTATAGTATTAAACAGAGTAACAAAGAATATTAGCATAAGAACCTTAAAACTTTTTTTAAATCCTACTCTTATTCCTATAAACAAAAACGAGATATACACAATAGCTCCAACTATGTCAAGAACTTTTGACAACCACATATTTCCTCCTAATTTGCTAGAGAGAGATCTTTACTAGTCTACTATGTGAAGACTATTCTGTTTTTAGTTTGCTCTTTAGTAAAGAGTTCTTGAAGAAAGCTAAATTTAGAATATATATTCATTCTCCAGTTTTTCAAGTTCGGAGAAAGCATTTTGAAATACCTCTGAAGCAATTTTAGGATCAATAAAGACACCAGCTAAAAAGTTATCTCAGGTCTCTTTTCTACCTCTTCCCTCTCAACTTGCAAATACTCTGTCTTTTTAAACCCTAGTATAGACGCAACAATATTTGATGGGAAAATATCACATATTGTATTGAACTCCTGAACTATGTTGTTATAAGTATACCTATACCTTGCAGCTTCATCTTCTATCTCCGATACAGAACTCATAAGGTTTGACACTAACCCAACAGCTTGTGGGTTTGGGTAAGCCTCAACTGCTATCTTTATATCCCTCATTATGCTTCTAAGACCCCCCTCTATTTTATTCACATCGTCGGGGGTTTTCGCTTCCATTGCGGACGATCTTAGTCTTGTAACTTCCACAAATAGATCTTTTTCAAACTTAGTATAACTCCTTACAGCTTCAACGAGTTGAGTTATCATATCTAACCTCTTTTTTAGGGTTACCAAAACTTGGTTGAAAGTAGCTTCCCAACCATTTCTTAGGGTCACTAGCCTATTGTAAATTCCCACAACGTAAAAAAAGATGATAATAAAAATCAGAAACACTATACCCATCACAACTATGTTCAATATTGAGTTTATGTCCATATATCACCTCCTACAAAAATTATCTACCACCAGCACCACCACCCCCAGAGCCACCGCTTCCACCATATCCACCTCCTCCACTTTGTGAACTAAGTGACGAAACATGCGAGCTTGTAGTATTGTAGATATCAGTCAAGCTTTCTAGACTGCTGTAATAGGCACTACTTACCACAGGAATCTCCAAACCTAAATTCATCAAATTTTCAACAAATTTACCTCCAACTCCTAATGCAACAGCATACACAAACCATTCTTTCCAAACATCCATTCCTACTCTATCAAAACCCATCTCCTTAATCTTGGTAAAGCTTGAAAGAAACCTAGCAAAAGCCTCCCACTCAAGTTTCTCTTTATAAAGTTCTCCCTTCCATCTACCAAATAAATGAGACGGCTGTAAAAGTAAGACAATAGACATTGCTACAAAGCCAAGAATTTTCCAAAACAGATCCGCAAAGTAAATATACCCCAGAAAAACTTTAGATAATATATACAGCATTAAAAACATCACAGATATTCCTATTACAGTTATCTTACAAATCTTAAATAACACCATCTCACCACTTCTATCCACAAACTCTCTCATCAGATCAGAGGCAGAATATGAGACTACAGAGTCAAAGTCTTCCTTTATCAGCTGTAACTCTGAAATCTGCGAATTTCTATAGTATTCGTCAACTAAACTCTTAAACCCATTAAAGTCAAACCTCTTCACTTCAGCTTCCTTACTAGAATACTTAGTAATGAAATTAAAAACCCTCAATTCATACTCATCCAAATCCTCAATTTTTCTACTTTTTATGGTTATACCTCCTTCATCTATTGAAACTAAACCTCTCCTTTCAATATCCCATAAGGTAGCAACAAACGCATTTATATCTGTTGACTCTCTCATAAAAACACCATTTACCATCCAAGGTTTTCTATCCCTATTTGGTAGAAAACTCAAATACTTAGGAACAACCGCAAACTTCTCTCTACCATACTTAGTGTAAACTATAAAAGCACCTATCGGCAGAAATATAACAAGAAACACTACTAGGTAATCAACTATTACCCTTAGAAGCTGAAGTAGGTCCTCAAAGATATTGACAACTTTGGTAATAATTGCAACATTATTATCTCTCTTCTTAATACCCAGAATAGGGACATTTTTCATCAAAATCTCAATACCTATTATCTTGTCTTTAGGAGATATGCCCTCTATAAGGTAAGTATTACCCTCCTTTCTGAATGTAGAACCTGTAAGATTTGGGAATACCTCAGATAACCACCTGCTAATTACTAATGGAATTGAGAAGAAAGAGGTAGATAAGTGAGGATAAACCTCCTCAATAACACCTTCGTTGTCTTTTATCACTATCGTAACTTTCTTGTAAGGAGAATGCTCATCTGCAAGCTTGATGTTTACATGAGAATTATGACCATCATTTCTGTATACAAAATATACCAAGTAACTACTCCTAAACGAATATTCACCTTTATCAAAATACAAATCCCTAGAAATAATTCCCACTTCGTTGTTGTTTGCAATAGACGAAATTGCTGAAGATATCTGATAAAGATAACCACGATCTCCTACAATGTAAAACCTACCTCCGCTGTCTTTCACATACGGAATTCCAGAATCACTCTCTAAACTAAGAAGAGCTACAAACTCATCACCAAGATAAGAAAAATTAGATTTCTCTATTTCACTATTCATAGCACAAAAAAGTGGAACTTTCCAAAACCTAAACAGCATTTTCTTACTATCTTTAACAACAAACTTATACTCCTCCTCAATTTTTAAGGAAAAGATATCATTAAAAGGTGTGCCTGAGAGAGTAAGATTGGTTTTGGAAATATCTATTTCACAATAATACGACGAAATATAAAGATCATAAAACATCAGAGAAATATCAAAAAAACCTGTCCCACTTACCAAGATCACAAGGGCCATAGTAAGAAGCAGTAAGAAAATTTTTAAGAAAGCTCTTCCTTCCTTCACATTATTGATTATATAACATAATAAGAGATAGTTCAATACAAATTATACTGAAGTTTGGTCAAGAGTTTGGTATTTTTTTGTGAAAAAGTATTCTGAATACCTCGTGTTCATAACTCATCCAAGCAACTCTCAAATCTTCCTTCCCTAACCCCAGCACACTAGCCCTACCCAGAAGGTAGAAAAACACAAAAGGCCCAGAATACTTAACCTTCATCTCACCCCTCAACCGCTCCCTCACAATCTCACCCGCTATCAAACCAATATTCAACGCAACAACCATAAGAAACAGCAACTT
>JBCNVF010000042.1 GCA_039630355.1 Brevinematia bacterium | reverse complement strand
AAGAGAGATTAGTGTTGGGCGGGAGATGTGTTATTTTCTTATTACGAACTTAGGGATATCCTAGATAGGTTGTTAAGATTCCTTGGTGTAGCTTATGAGGTGAGGCCGAAAAAGTATACCTTTCTGCACGAATATATCTCTGGTGAGATAGTGGTTTATGGTAAGAGTATAGGTTTTATTGGGAAGTTGCATCCTGAACTTTGTAGCAAACTTGAAATGGGAGATACGCTTGTTGCTGAGTTTTCAATCTCCGAGCTTGAGAAGAGTTTGAGAAGTGAGATTTCGGTTAAGGAGATAAACAGGTTGCCGTTCTCATCAAAAAATATTTCTGTTCTTTTGCCAAAGAATTACTATGTGAATGAGTTTGTGAAGTTTTTAGAAGAGTATGATACGAAGAACAAGAATTTGAGGGTGGAGAGCGTGAGGGTGGTTGATATATACGAAGGGTCTAGTATTCCAGAGGGTTTTAAAAGTGTCAATGTGCTTATTAGGTTTCAGTGGGTAAATGAGGTTAAGGAAGATACTGAGATAAAGGTAGTCTTTATGAATATGATCAAGGATATTCAAGAAGGCTTAGGTTTTTCTGTAAGAGGAGTGGAATGAAGGAGTTTTTGAAAAGTGTTTTTTTGGCTAAGAAGGATCTAGTGGGTGCCCCTAGTGGCTTCTCCTTTGAGTTTAATGAAAAAAGAAGGTTGGTTGAGCCTCTTTACAAGATTGTAGAGACTAGGGGGTTTGTTGAGGTTTCTACTCCTACTTTTGACTTTTTTGAAGTGTATGAGAAGACATTAGGAAGTGGTGCGAAGGAACTTTTTGTATTTAAGGATGGTAGCGACTTTATAGTTCCTAGGTATGATATAACTACTCAGATTGTGAGGTTTCTTGCTCCAAGGGTAAAAAGTTTGAAGTTTCCGGTGAAAGTTTTTTACTATGGTGACGTATTTAGAGAACCTGAGTTTAGGTGGTATCCTAGACAAATAGGGCAGTTTGGTGTTGAGATAATAGGTGGGGGTGATAATGATCTTAGGGAGCTTCTGGAAGTATTGAAGGAGATGCTTTCTGTGTTTGTGAGCTTGAAGGTTTTTAATGAGTATAAGTTTGTGTTTAACTTTTCACAAGTATTAGATAGTGTGTTTTCCAAGTTTCCGTTGGATGAGAGAGAGCTTGTGAGATACCTTTTGTCTAACAAGGATCTGCCTTCGCTTAGGAATATGGCTGGAGAGGAGGTGTTTAGGCTTATTGAGAGGTTTGTAGATCTCTCGTTTGAGGAGAAAGTTGAGGTAGTTGTTGATGAGGTTTTTGATATTCTTGGTATGGAGGTTTTGGGTATTAAGTTAGGTGTGGGTATGGTGAATGAGATTTTTGGTGATACTATTTTTGATCCTACTCTGGTGCCCGATATAGACTACTATAGTGGTATTTTCTTTAAGGTTTATGTTGATACCTTGCCTTACTCTATCGCAGGTGGTGGAAGATATGATAGTTTGACTGAAAGATTTGGCTACAAAGCAACAGCGATGGGTTTTGCTATTGATGTGGTATGAGAAAGATACTTTGTATTGATATAGGAAATACGAATGTTGTGATAGGGATATCTTCAGAGGGAACGGATTTTGATTTTAAGCATTTTAGGATTACTACTAATCACTTTATAACAGTAGATGAGGTTTCTTTGACGATATTTAACACTCTCAGGTATTTTGGTGTTGGTAGGGAGGAAATTTCGGGTGTAATAATATCTAGCGTAGTGCCTGAAATTGAAGTTCAGTTTAGGTATGGGATTATGAATCTCGTGGGATTAGAGCCGAAATTTGTGGTTGCATCTGATATTCCTATGGAGATAGATTACAAGAATCTCTCGGAGATAGGTAGTGATAGGTTGGTGGATGCCTATGCGTCAAAGGTGCTATATGGTGACAACTGTATAGTTGTTGATACAGGAACTGCTACTACGGTTGATGTGGTATATGGTGGTGTTTACAGGGGAGGGGTTATAATGCCGGGGATTCAGACCTCTCTGTACGCGATATTTCAGAGAGCTTCAAAGATTCCAAAAATTTCGTTGGAGGTGCCTGGTAGGGTTGTAGGTAAGACTACGGAAGAATGTCTTAGATCTGGAATAGTTGTGGGGCTTGCAAAAGGTGTGGAGGGTATAATAAAGGAAGTTTTTAAGGAGATGGGAACGGAAGAGTTTAAGGTAGTTTTTACTGGAGGCTTGTCTGATAAAATATTCGGCTTGGTTAGTGTGAATGAGAAGTATATAGACAAGGAGCTTATGCTGAAAGGGTTGAAGTTGTTGTTTTTTAGTTTACATTAAGAGTTGGTTGTATTTCTGTCAGGACCTTGGAAAGTTTGTCTTCCTTTGCTGGCTTTTTGCCCAGAATTTTTTCAATGTCCTCGGATGAGAGAGTTTCTTTTTCAATGAGTTCTTTTGCTAATTCTTTTAGCTTGGCAACATTGTCTTTTACCAGAGCTAAGGCTTTGGAGTAGCAGTGGTTTACGATTGATTTTATTTCGCTATCAATGACCTCGGCTATTCTATCGCTGTAGGTTTTTTTGACAACGATGTCTTTTCCTAAAAAGACGGGTCCTTCTTTTTCTCCGTATTGTATAGGACCAAGAAGTTCACTCATTCCCCATTCGCAGACCATGGCTCTAGCAATCTTTGTTGCTTTCTCAATGTCGTTCTGTGCTCCATTGGAGATAAACTCTGGCCCAAACATTACCTCTTCCGCCGCTCTTCCTCCGAGTATTCCCATTATCATTTGATACAACATCTCCTTGTTGTAGAGTTTTCTGTCGTTTATTGGTAGCTGTTGTGTTACTCCCAGTGCTCTGCCTCTTGGAATTATGGACACTTTGTATACTGGATCTGCGTATGGTAGAAGATGTGATACTAGTGCATGTCCAGCTTCGTGGAATGCGGTTATCATCTTTTCTTCAGGTGTGATAACATACACCTTTTTTTCTGGTCCCATTAGCACTTTATCTCTGGCTTTCTCAAAGTGTTTCATATATACTTTTTCAGAATTTTCTCTAGCTGCTATTAGTGCAGCTTCGTTTACCAGATTCTCGATGTCTGCGCCGGTAAATCCTGGAGTGCCTTTAGCAATTGTAGGGATATCTACATCGTTGCTGATCTGAATTTTCTTGATATGAACCTTAAGTATCTCCTCTCTTGCTTTTATGTCGGGTATGTCAACGACGATCTGTCTATCAAACCTACCAGGTCTGAGTAGTGCAGGGTCAAGGATATCAGGCCTGTTTGTTGCTGCAAGAACAATTATACCTTCTTGTGAGTCAAATCCGTCCATTTCTGCAAGAAGTTGGTTTAGAGTTTGTTCTCTTTCATCGTGTCCTCCGCCAAGTCCTGCTCCTCTGAATCTGCCTACAGCATCTATCTCATCTATGAAGACAATGCAAGGAGCGTTTCTTCTTGCTTGATCAAAAAGGTCTCTTACTCTGCTAGCACCAACGCCTACGAACATCTCAACAAACTCAGAACCGCTCATACTCAGAAACGGTACTCCTGCCTCACCAGCAATAGCCTTAGCAAGGAGTGTCTTTCCAGTTCCTGGTGGCCCAACAAGAAGAATGCCCTTTGGTATCCTAGCCCCTATCCTTATATACTTCTTCGGATCCTTAAGAAAATCAACTATTTCCATCACTTCCTCTTTTACTTCATCTATTCCGGCAACATCGCTAAAAGTAACTTTTTTGGGAGGATCTTTGTATACCCTCGCTCTGCTTCTCGTGAAATTGAATATTCTTGTGTTGTCAGTGCTACCTCCTACTTGCTTGCCAAAAATCCAACTGATCAGAATCAAACCACCTATCAGTATTCCAACAAATATCAAAATATTGACTAGATCTGACATACCAGTGGTGTCTTTACCATAAACTTCAACTCCGTTTTCCGTAAGAAGTTCTAAAAGTTTTGTGTCAGCAAAACTCGGTAGGAGAACCTTAAACTGGAAAATAGCACCTTTCTCCTTTGATAAAGCTTCGCCGTGCACTATTCTATTGTTCTCTATTGTAACCTTGATAACTTGTTTGTTCTTAACCATTCTTATGAACTCTGTGTAGCTGATTTCCGGGGTGAATTTTATATTACCTACGGGAGATAATAGATAGATGATGAGTGTAGCTATAGCAAGTATTATAAGTACGGTCCATATGCTTGACTTATCGGGGTTAGGTGTTAGTTTCCCTGACGGCTTGTT
>JBCNVF010000041.1 GCA_039630355.1 Brevinematia bacterium | reverse complement strand
TATGTGAAAAATCTTCTCTCTAAGGAAGGAATTGAGGCTAGCAAGGAGATAGTAAGCTTACTAATAGAGAGAAATGGACAGAATGTTAATGCTATAGTGGAGGATATAAACTACATCAGGAATCACTTTCAACCCAGTGAGTATATCTCTAGTGATAAGGCTATGGAAATACTATTTCGTAAATCTGGGGAGAGTAGTGTATTTGACTTGCTCAATGCGCTGATGAGTGGTGATAAGCATAGAGCGATCTTGTCGCTTCACAATATTATTGATAGAGGTGAGGATGTTTTTGCTTTAGGTTCTCTTATCTACTCTCAGCTTCAGAAGATTCTAAAGGTTAAAAAGTTTTTGGATACGGGTGTTTCTGATGATGAGATATCTAAGCAAACTGGTATTAGTAGTTTTGAACTTAGGAATATTAAGAAGGTTGCCAAAAATGTTGATAATAGAAAAGTTTCTTTTTTGTTGAAGTTTATTCTAGAGTTGGAGGCTTCTATTAGGGGTTATGATGAGAATCTAAAGCTAGCTAATGTGGAAAGGCTGATATTACAAATGCCATGAGGGAATTATGTTTAAGGATGTTGTTAGGATAAAGGTTATTGGTGGTAAGGGGGGGGATGGGTGTGTCTCTTTTAGGAGAGAGAAATATGTGCCTAAAGGTGGTCCTGATGGTGGAGATGGTGGTAAGGGGGGAGATTGCATAATAGTGGTTAATCCAAATCTTTCCACTCTTTCTCATTTGGTTGATGGACAGGTATTTAAAGCAGAGAATGGGAAACCTGGTAGAGGTAGCAAATGCCATGGAGCTAACGGGAAAGATGTTATTATTGAAGTTCCTAGAGGAGTTCAAGTTATAGATGCTAGGACTGGTAGACTCATTGCTGATATGGTGAATGTGGATAAAATCGTTGTTGCTAGAGGTGGTAAAGGAGGACTCGGGAACTGGCATTTCAGAAGTTCGGTAAACCAAACTCCTACACAGTTTACTAGAGGTGAACTTGGAGAGGAGAGAGAAATAATCCTTGACCTAAAGCTTATAGCTGATGTAGGGTTAGTTGGTTACCCAAATGCTGGAAAGTCGTCAATTATCAGGAGACTGACAAGTGCTACACCAAAAGTGGCTGATTATCCGTTTACCACTATTGAGCCAGTTCTGGGGGTTTTCTCTTATCGTGATAGGAGAATAGTGATTGCAGATATTCCAGGAATAATTGAAAATGCTCATATGGGGGTAGGGTTGGGGCTTGAATTCCTAAAGCATGTTGAAAGAACAAGACTTCTGATCTTGGTGCTTGACATTGTTGATAAACCTGTGGAAAAAGCTCAAATCATAACCAGTGAAATTAGAAACTACAACGAAACCTTGCTGGAGAGAATGAGGTTTGTAGTGCTTAACAAGATTGATCTACTGAGGGCAGAAGAGAAAGAAAATATTCACACTATCGTAGATGACGTGAAGAAAGTGTTACCAAAAAGAAAATACACCTTTCTCCTAACTTCTGCTCTTACCTGTGAGGGAATTGAAGAAGTGAAAAAAAGCTTGATTGATAGCTTTTTATTCAAATAACTTTCCTTCAACTAGTTTGTTGTATAGAGATTTTGGGAGGAAGGAGATTTCTCTTACATCGTCGGAGTAATACTTTGTTTTGAGCATGCAGGTTCTGTAGTCAGTGCGAGGGTTGTACTTTTTTGAACCTATTGAGATTGACCACCAATACCCTGTGTAGACTGGAGTTATGAAGTAGGCGAGATCCACTATTGGGAAGATTTTTTTCAGAGCTTTCTGGACGCTTATTATTGTATCTCTGTGATACCAGATAGACTCGGTTTGTGCAGACATTATTCCATCATCTGATAGCACATCGTATACCATTCTGTAAAACTCTTCCTCAAAAAGAGGTTTTGCTGGTCCTACGGGATCAGTTAAGTCAATCAACACAACATCAAACTTTTGTCCTTTATAGTTTTTAACAAATTCCAAACCATCTTCGTGTAAAATCTTTAGCCTTGGGTCCTCAAATGCTTCCTTAAAGAGATTGTAGAAATACTTCTTTGAAACTTCAGTTACTGTTCTATCTATGTCAACGAGAGTTAGGGATTCTACCGTTTTATGCCTTAATACTTCTCTTGCAACGCCGCAATCTCCTCCTCCAATTATTAGCACATTTCTAGGATCTGGGTGGGTAAACATAGGAATGTGGGCGAGTGTTTCGTGGTATATAAACTCTTCTTTCTCGGTAAACTGAACAACATTATCCAAAGCTAAGGCCAATCCAAACCACTCTAGCTCTAAAACCTTGATCTCCTGATACTCACTCTTTCCAGAAAACAGAATATCCTTGACTCTATAGATGTGATTCTCAGGAGCGTAGGGATCTTTGTCAAAAAAAACTATATCTTTTTCCATAGCTTTTCTCCTAAACCTTAGTTATGACTACTTTCTTTTTGGGGCAAATACAGCAGACAGTTTCTTTCCTTCAAACTTGGGCTCTTTCTCCATCACACCATACTCACTCAGATCCTCACCTATCTTGCCAATAAGCTCGTATCCTTTGTCCTTAAAGGCTATTTGCCTTCCTTTAAATACAACAGTTACTTTGACCTTGTTTCCCTCTTTAAGGATTTCTATCATGTGTTGCTTTCTGTAGGAGTAGTCGTGATCGCTTATGTTGAAGCCTATCTTGAACTCCTTGACCTCAATTTCTTTTTGCTTCTTCTTTGCCTCTCTTTCTTTTTTCTCAAGCTGATACTTGTATTTACCGAAATCCATTATCCTGCATACAGGTGGGTTTGAATCGGGACTTACCTCAACCAAATCTAGCCCTTTCTCGTATGCGGTCTTCAACGCCTCGGAGATAGGCACTATACCTATTTGCTTGCCATCAACATCAATCAACCTAATCTCAGAGGCTCTTATCTTTTCGTTGACTCTTATACTTTTTATATCCCTCATACACCTTACCCTGATCTAATTAAGAAAAGCTTTCTTCTTGTTTTCAAGCTTGTTTTGCATATTTTCTCTTATTTTGTCCATGAATGTCGTTATGTCTATCCTTTGTAAAAGGTTATACTGTAGAGGCAATGGGAAATATGGGTCAGAGAATATTTCCAGCACTGATGCGTATTTTTTCCTCACATCGTTGAACACAATAAGATAAAAAGTTTTGCCTGATTTCAGTGTGTTTTGGATTATTGACTTACCTTGAGGAAGAGGAAGATACTCGTAATACTCATTCATAAAGCTATCAAAGTCGCTTTTGAACCGTGTTAGCTTCTCTGTTATTTCCCTTTCTGCTTTCCTAATTATTATCTTCTTCCTGATTTCCTTGAAAGGTTTAGTTATGGATAAGAATGAATTTTTGAAGAAATTTCCTACACCACTAAGAAATGCTTTTATCGCTTTCATATACTTTTTGCTTCTTTTTTCTTGTTATATCGGAATATATCATCGCAAATATAATAATCAAGGTTCCGATCGTTATGCAACTATCTGCAACATTGAATATGTAAAATCTCCATATGTTTTTGATTCCAACATCTATAAAGTCAGTTACGTAGGAGAAGATGATTCTGTCTATTAGATTACCAAGGGCTCCACCCCATATAAGTCCAAAACTAACTTTAACCAGAGGAATTAGAGAGATGTCAATTTCCTTGGAAATTGTTATATAAACGTAAACCAAGAATAAGATGATCAAGATTACCAGAAACGGAAGTAGTAAATGAATTACTGTTGCTTCAGATGAGTTAAATATTCCAAAGCTGACTCCTCGGTTGAATACTAACGTGAATCTAACAAAATCTCCAACTACGTTCACAGGCTTACCGTACTCTAGAAAGGTTCTTGCTAGATATTTTGTTACTTGATCTAACACCAAGACACCTAGAACTATTGATATGGTAACCACATTAACAACTGCAAACTCTAGGATGTTTTTCAAGGTTATCTTTAGTTTAGATGAAAAGCTACCCATACCCTATCTCTTCCAAGCTTTGTGAGGTTTTATATACATTTCTAGGCAAAGTATTGCTACGCACCTTTGGTTGGTTCGTAGATCTTCTTTTAAATCTCCTAATCTTTGCCTTTCGCTCATCTTCTCCAAAACCATCAAGATCATAATCTAATATAAATGGTCTTGATACAAAAATTCAAAATAACTCCAGTAAGATGGAAAAGTTTTTGATGTGCACCTATAGTCACTGATAACTATTCCATCTATTCTTAAACCTAGGAGTGAGAAACTCATTGCCATTCTGTGATCGTTGTATGTGGAAATAACTCCAGGAGTGTAGTTTTTCTGGGGAATGATTTTTAGCCCATCTTCGTATTCTTCAACCTTTCCACCGAGTTTTTTTATCTCACTACATATAGCTTTTATCCTATCTGTCTCCTTAACCCTTAGATTGTGGACATTTCTGATGGAAGTTGGTCTATCTGCAAACAGAGCGATCACGGATAGTGTTTGCACAAGATCAGGAATGTTATTCATATCAACTTCTATCCCTTTCGGATTTCCGTCTCCCTCAACAGTTATATGATTATCCTCTGTATAGATCTTACAACCGACTTCCTCAAGTATTTTTAAAAACTCAATATCACCTTGGACTGTATTTTTGCCAATTCCGTATATAGAAATTTTTGCAGGAATTATACATGGTATGGATAGGAAATAAAAGGCATTAGTTAGGTCAGGTTCAACGAAGAAGTCTTCTTTTCTGGAGTACTTTCCTTTGGGTATTACGATCTTCTTGTAGTTGTCATTTTCCGCAGATACTCCAAAGAGCTCTAGGATCTTCAAACTCATATCAACAAACGGCTTTGAAACTAAGCAATCCACTACTTCCATCTCAAGTCCTTGAGAATACATAGGAGCTGACAGTATCATTGATGAGACGAATTGACTGCTTATTTTTCCCGAGATTCTGACGCTTCCACCTTTGACCTCACCTTTAGCATTTATCGTTACTGGTGGAAAGCCGTTAGAATCTTTTATATCTACGCCTATCTGCTTAAGTGCATTTGTAAGATCGCTGATAGGTCTTTCTCTCATCCTCTGATCACCGTCAAGAGTGAAAACTCCGTTAAACAACGGTATGAAACTACACAAAAACCTCATGGTTGTTCCGGAGTTTCCAGTAAAAATTTCTCTCTCCATATAACCGCTAGGTATACATTCACCTCCTATTTCAACAACCAGTCCGTCCTTTGCCCTAGATTCAATGAATTTCACAAATTCTGCAATTTCTGGAAAATCATTTTCTCTAGAATAGTGGTATTTGTTTATAGTAAAGCCGAGAGACTCCAAAGCATTAAGCATGTGGTTAGTATCATCGGATACTAGAACATTTTTTATTTTTATCTTCCTGCTATTCATTGCCGATACGACTAAAACTCGGTTTGTTATGCTCTTTGAACCAGGCACTGTAAGAGACTTTTCAACATACCTTCTTATAGGAAATATCCTTACATTTCCATTCTCTACCTTTAACATCTCTCTAGCTCTAAGGAATTTTTAACCTACCAATGTTTTAAATTCAAGATATAACTAGGAGATTTGGTAGATTCCATTATTGTGAGTTTTAGACTTTGTTTTGCTTCGGATGTCACGGTTTAGGAAATCTAGAGTATAAATGGTATGAACATTTTGACTTTACTTTTATATTCTACATACTCGGAACCAAATCTTTCTTCCAGCATTTTTTCTTCAATAGGTAGTCTCCATATAACTAGAGATAGCATGATTAATTCTCCTAACAGAGAGAATAACCACCATCCTGTTATGAGAAACGCCGATATGAAAAGCAGTATATACCCCATGTATATTGGATGTCTTATGTATGCATAAGGGCCTTCTTTGACTAGTCTTATTGCCTT
>JBCNVF010000040.1 GCA_039630355.1 Brevinematia bacterium | reverse complement strand
TTACAAATTCTTCGGCTTCTATTTTAGCTATCAGAGAGTCAATCTTTATCATAGGGTCAAAATAAGGAGTTGTATCGCTATCATGCATGCATTTAGTTATTCTGAAAAAGACTCTCTCATCGGGAAATCCGAAGTTGAGTATTGCTTTCAGTTGTATTGATAGATTTTCCTTTCCAACGAACTGGGTGATCTCATTGGGTAGGAAGAATCTCAATCCATTTACTAGCACAACGAGTTTGTTGCTTTCGTCTACATAGTAGTTTATTGAGGAAACAATTGTGTTATCCTTAAGTTTTGTGAGGTTTATATCATCTGGAAAGCCGTTTATTATCACTTCCTTGACATCAAGCTCTTCAATACTTTTAACATCAATTTCTTTTGACAGTATGCCGACACTGTTTACAAATTTTCTTAGCTTGACATCATTTAGCGAAACCGTTTGGAAAAAGATGTTTGCTATATCACTTGGCAGAAGTATTACCTTTGAAAATATTCTTTTGAGTGTATCGGCAGTGGAATATCTGTAGAGCACTCTTAAGCCGGGAAGGGCATAACCACTCTTGATTAGAGCTATGCCTAGAGCAATTTCGTCTTTTTCTTTGAGAATGTTTTTGAACATGAAGAAAGCATTTAGTATTTCTTTTTTTGTTGTGAATTCCAAGAATCCTATGTTGTGGCTGTGTTTTTGAACCATTTTCTATTCAATTATTTCTATTACCTTAAACTTGGAGTTTTCTACGATGTATATTGTGAATACAGAGTTTATATTGTCACCTTTGGTATCAAACTTAACTGTGAACATATCTTCTTTGAATTCAGTTTTTCTTATAAATTCGTTTGCTAATTCTCTGTTGTAAGTTCCTTTTTCTGCTAGTAAGTTGGTCAGTGCTGAGAAGAGTATTTTTGCAGATATGTAGGAATTGAAGTCAAATGGACCTATTTCATCCTTGGGGAATAAGGATTTGTACTTTTTGTAAAACTCACTTTCCTCTTCTATTGGTTTGCCTATGAAGGTTACGATATCTCCTTCAGTGAAAGATCCACCGATTTTTATGTATTCATCGGTCTTAAGTCCGTCTCCGCCGACAAAGGGTACGTTTAGACCAACTTCATCAGCTTGTTTTGTTAGCAATGCTCCCTCAACATAAACTCCGCCAAAGAATACAGCTTCGGGTTTCGTTTGCTTGATTTTTGTAAGCAAGGCTTTAAAATTTCTTGATCCTACTGTTATTGAGTCCCTACCTAGAACTATACCTCCTAGCCTCCTAAATTCCTTCTCAAACTCATCTGCTAGACCTTGACCATATTCAGTTTTGTCATCAATTATGTATATCTTCTTTATATTCTTTTTTACGAGAAATTTTGCTGCTATTGGTCCTTGTTGGGCATCAGTTGGACAGACTCTGAAAACGTTTTTAAAGCCTTGCAGTGTAAGTTTTGGGTTTGTTGATGCGGGTGTTATCATTGGCAGATTTCTTTTGTTATAAACAGCTGACGCTGGTATAGAACAGCCACTGTTTAGATGTCCTACAACTCCTATTATTCTATTGTCTGAAGCTATTTTCTCGGCTACGTTCACTGCTTCGCCTTCGTTAGCTCTGTCGTCAAAATACTCAAGAGAAATCTTAGCATTAGTGTAGGTATTGGTCATCTCAATGTAAGCAAGTATTACACCCCTTTTTATACCCTGACCGAGTGTAGCAATGTCACCAGTAAGAGGAGCAGCTACTGCAATCTTGTATTCTTCAACTTTTGAGCCCTCTCCACAGCCTGAAAGAGTCATTATTGAGATCAGTGTGATGGATGTAAAAACTGCGGAAAGTATCTTTCTCAGATCCATAAACCCTATCCTCCTTTTCCCCTGATTACACTACTACAACCAAATTATAAAAGAACCTAGGACTTCTCACAACTTAATTGTTCATGGTTTGTAGAAAGCTTCGTCAGAAGCTATATCTTGAAAAGGGTGTAAGAGAAAAGTTTGTAATAGGAGTCTGAGGTAGGGCGATATCTTGCGATTGCAGATACGCTCAGCTAAGAGGGGTAAGCAAACAGGAAATTAAAACCTTGTTTTCCTAGCTAAGAGTAAATTGAAAGTGTCATTTGTCTTATTTAACAATTGGTTGTGGTTATCTGGGTTATCCAGAGAGGAGTGGAGTATGAGAAGTTGGAAGTATGGGTTTTTTTGGTTTGTTTTGTCTTTTGCTTGGGTATGGGTGGGGTTAATTGGTTGTAAATGTGAGAGTAAGGTAGAGAGAGCTTATTCTTTGGTTTTTGTATCGCCTAAGGAAAGTGAAGTTGTGACAAATGAGAAGCTAAATGTTGTGCTTGAAGTAAGGGGGGATTTAAATCAGAAGGGTAACATTAAGGTGTTGATTAACAAAACTCTTGTATACTTATCTCCTCTAAAGGAGAGAATATCGTTTGATACACAGCTGGTTGATAAGACGAACTTCCTTGAATGTGTTATTGAAGAGGACTCTGTAGAAGTGTATAGGAAGGGGGTGTATTTCTTCTATAGTAAACCTTACGTTGTAAAACCAAAGAAGGTGAAGTATAGGTCTGTGAGAATAAGGGGAATAAGGAAGTATGAGGAAGTAGTTTCTGAGACACTGGCTCCCATAGATAAAAAATTGGAGGAGAAATTAGAGGAGAAGGTTGAGGAGAAGAGAGAGTATGTATCTTCTATATCTTTGGTCCTTGAAGAAAGTGTATCGGGGTATTATAGAGATAGTGTTCAAGTAAGCTACAGGGTGAACTCTGATAAGGAATTTGAGTCAAAGTTACTTGAGTACATTAAGGGGGTAAAGTTAGAGATCTCGGATGTTCAGGATAGAAAGTTGTTTTCAGAGTTCTTTAGGGAGCCGGGATTAACTGTAGATCTTGATTTGGAAGCTTTACCCAGTGGGACCTATATACTCACTGCAAAAGTGGAAGATATAGAAGGAAGGAGTTATGAAACTTCAAAGTGGATAAAGGTTGATAAAACTCCACCTAGAATTTACTTTGAAGATATTACGAATAATACTGTTGTGAGGGGAACGTTTTACTTTTCATCTAAGTTTGAGGATGAGGCTGGGATAGGGGATTTTACAGCCTTATTGGGTAAAGAAAAGCTTGCTTATAGGAAGGAGAAAGACAAAGTGGTGTTTTATTTTGATTCCACTAAGTTCAAGAATGGTAAAAATCGGATAGTGGTGTCTGTAACTGATAGGGTTGGTAATATGGCTGAGGTGAGTTTAGTGGTTTATATAGACAATTGGTTTGAGGAGGTTGTAGATAAGACATTCGGTGCAGGGTTTCACATAGCATCGTTTTTGGATGAAGAAAAAAATATCTACATAGCTTACTATAACATAGAATTGAAGAATTTGTTTTTTGGTTTGAAAAGGAGCGGTTCTGATAAGTGGGAGATACAAGTTGTAGATAAAGATGTTAATTCGGGAAAATATCCTTCTATATTTGTTGACAGATTTGATAGGATACATATCTCGTATGCGTATGTAAACGAGAAGTGGGATGATGAGGATCTTAGGTATGCTGTGAAAGAGGGTAAGGAGTGGAAAGTTGTTACTCTGGATCAGCAAGATAAAGCGGGAAGGTATACGAGTATAGTGGTTGATGATAGGGGAGTGCCACATATTTCTTATTACAACTACACTGTTGGCAGTCTGAGGTATATAACATATAATATAAAGATGGAGAGATGGGAAGTTTCGGTGCCAGATAGCTACGAAAATGTGGGAAGTGATACGAGTATAGGAAT
>JBCNVF010000039.1 GCA_039630355.1 Brevinematia bacterium | reverse complement strand
CTTCCTGACATAGTTTCCAGGATTACTAAGAATCAGCCTTATTATTGCACTACCCAAGATTGCACCATCACTTACCTCCTTAGCCCTCTCTACCATCTCAATGTTTCTTATCCCAAATCCTATTGCAACCGGAAGATCTTTATACCTCTTTATCCTAACAACGATATCTCTAAGGTAAGAAAAGTCTATACTATCCCTTACTCCCGTAGTCCCGTAGGAACTAACAAGATATATAAAACCATTAGTATGCCTAACAATCCTTCTTATTCTGTCTTCCGAAGTATTCGGCGCAACAAATCCTACTATCCTAAGCCCATATTTTCTAAGAAGAGGCTTTATTCTCCTAATCTCCTCAACATTTATGTCTGGAATGATAAGTCCATCACACTCATTATCCCTTAAAATTGAAAAACTCCTTTCCAGATCCGAAAAAATCGGGTTGTAATACCCCATGGCAAATATTGGAATTCCAAACTCCTTCTTAAGAATACCTACAAACTTACCTACATCCTTAAGAGTTATGCCATTTTCAATAGCCTTCTGTGTGGAAAGCTGAATTACCTCTCCATCCGCTATCGGATCGGAAAACGGTATCCCCGCCTCAATCAACTGAGCAAACCCATTAGATATCAAAAACCTCGCAACCTCTAAACTTTCTTCAAAGGAAGGAAAACCAACTGTTAGATAAACTATTGTAGGCTTAGTATTTACAAACCACTTACCAAAGTTATCCATCTAAGAAAGTGATGTGATTCTTACCTTTGTAAGGTGTGGTCTAAAGCCATACTTTCTTTTCCAGTTGACTTTGTGTCGGTATTTGAACACAACAATCTTCTCACCCTTAAAGTTTTTCTCAACAACAGCTTCAACTCTCTTGCCCTGAACATAAGGAGTTCCAAAGATGATCTCCTTCTCACCAAATACAGCCAAAACCTTATCAAAAGTTACCTTCTCTCCTTCCTTTCTTTTCAGATTGTCAACCACAACCACATCACCTTGTTTTACTTTATACTGCTTACCTTGAATCTCCACAAGATAATACATAATCCCCTCCTAACTTAACCTTTCAAATATAGAACTAAAGAGCAGATAAGGAAACTCGTTCCTTAGATCTTTGTATGTTATCTCCTTCACCTCTAGAGAACAAAATTCCTTTAGCTTCTCGTATAGTTTCTCTATATTCCCATCACTTTCATAGTCATAACTAGAAGTATTACCAACAAAAATATCGTAAAGCACCTCAATTGACTTTCCTTCAACAATTCTATTGAAAACAAAGCGAGGAAGATAGCCAAAATTAAATGAGAACGAAGATATATGTCCAACCTTATGAGAATACTCTTTCAAAATAGTCTCTATAACCTCCATAAGTGTGCGAATATACTCCGCTTCACCAAGGTAGATCTTACTTCTACTCAGAAGCTCAACTACCGCACTATCCAAAACTCTGAAGATATTGTATACCTTTATCTCCTCGTTCAGAAAAGACACTGGAGAAAACCTTGCTCCTTTTTCTAAGGAATACTCCTCTTCCACAGATTTATCCATATCTTCAAGCACAATAATCTTCGTCAACGTAGCATCAACCTTATCTCCTAAAACATTCCTCTTTATTCCCCTATCTTCAATATAGTTTCCTAAAATCCTCTTAGTTGTTTCATCTAAAGCAAGCTCAAAAGTCTCAAAGGCTCTTTTCCCCTTCAACTTCTCCCACAACTTCGGTAAATCACCCAGATAAAGGTATAAATCTATAGGGGGTATTTTATTACTTACGTTGAAGAAGATACGGACCACGCAGTTTTTATTTTCAGAAGTCACACTTTCACTCAGTTTTTTGTTAGCAAAAAAGAATCTCTTCACCTCCTTCTCATCAACAGTTTCTCCCTTTAGTGAATACACAGTAAGCTTTATACCCCTCAGAGAATTTTTTAATCCCTCCTCATCTTCCACAATGATAGATGTTGCAGTAGAGACCTTGATCGTAAACTCAATTTCCTCATCCTCAGTTCCCGGAATCTCTATAACTCTCTTGCTTTGCACTACTCTTCGTCCCACTAGTACTATGCTATCAATAGCAAATCTATGTTTCTTGGATATCTCTTGCTCAATTTTCTTCAGTAGCATTTCTCTAAAAGTATCTCTTATATTCTTTGAATACCTCTGATATACTAGTTCCTTAGGAGCAGTTCCTTTTCTGTAGCCCGGTATGTCTGCCTCTTTCCTCCAATAAGAAAAAGCCTTCTCCTCTATCTCATCTATCTCACTTCTGGTAAACCAAACTTTGTAGATAAACACCCCTAAATCCTTCTCTTCCGAGCTTAGCCTCATACAAGTTTCCCAAAAAACTTCCTAGTATTTTAAACTCTCTGTCAAAGTGCTTTCAATTTCACCCAACATCACACAATAAATCCCAATTCCCACTAAGCGAATAAGCAGGATTCTAAACTTCTGCTTACTTACTTCTTTCGGTTCCAGACAGCCTTTCTTACTTCCCAGTAACTACACTACTGACCTAGGTTCCACCTTAACAATAAGCGATAATACAACAGATATTGCAAGAATAGTGACCACTATCCCAAATGACAGAACTGCATCTACATGTATGTGAAAAATCTCTTTCACTATCATTTTAACACCTATGTAAGCAAGAATCACCGATAACCCATACTTTAGATATCTAAACATATCCATTATTCCAGCAAGCGCAAAATACATTGACCTAAGCCCCATTATAGCAAATATGTTTGACGTATAGACTACCAGAAGATTAGTTGAAATTCCCAAAACTGCAGGAATTGAATCAATAGCAAACATTACATCTGTTGTCTCCACAATTATTAAACACAGAAACAACGGAGTTGCCCAAAGTTTCCCATCTATCTTCGCAAAAAACTTACCACCGACATAATCTGGAGTTACTCTAAATAGCTTTCTTGCCAACCTATATGCTAGTTTCCTCTCAATCTTACTTTCATTCTCCTCCTTCCTAAGAATAAGAAGCAAAGAAGTATATACAAGGAATGCCCCAAAAACTATAAAAAGCCAAGAAAACTGTTCAACTAACGACACTCCTAAAAAGATAAATATTCCCCTAAATACAATAGCCCCTATAACTCCCCAAAACAAAACCTTGTGCTGGTATTCTTTAGGAACCATAAAAAATGAGAATATAACCAAAAATACAAAAAGATTATCAACGCTTAAAGAAAGTTCAACAAGATAAGCTGTAAGATACTGAACCCCAAGCTTAACTCCTTCGTAATAAAACACAAGAAGTGAATACAACATTGCAAGAGTTACCCAAATTCCAGATAGTATCAAAGCTTTTTTCAGGTCAACTTCCTTAGGCTTCCTAAAAAACACAAAAAGATCTAAAAACAACACAACAAAGAAAACCGCCCAAAACACTCCCCACAAAACTACTTCCTTAGTCATACATCAGACTCTCTAGCAATTGTGAAAATTATAAGATTATCAGAATATGAAACTTCAACTTTAAGCCCAAGAATCTCACACAAAAGTTTCACAATATAAAGTCCCAACCCACTACCCCTAAGTCCCCTACTATTCTTAGCTCTATAAAACCTTTCAAATATTCGCTCTAACTCCACTTCAGAAATCCATTCCGTCTCGTTGGAAACAGAAATCCGCAACCCCCCATCATTGCAGATCTTTACTCTAACCTCACTATCAGAAAGAGAAAATTTCATAGCATTATCTATCAAGTTGAATAGAATCAACTGCAACTTATCCCTATCCTCTACAACTTCCTCATCACCACTGTATTCAAGCTCCACCCTCAAATTCTTACTCTTGTAACTATGAGAGATCGTATCAATAAGTCTCTTCACACTATCCCTGAGATTGAACCTCTGAGGAACAACTAATACACGGTTTGAATATATATTTGAAAGATTAACTATATTTGAGACAGTGTTGGATATCCTCGCTATGTTTGACAAAAGTGCATTAACTATCTCCTCAGAAATATCTCTTGAAAGCAATAAATTTTCCAAAGCAAGAGATAGATTAGTCAGAGGAGTATTCAATTCATGAGAGAATATACTAAGAGACAATTCCGTTATCTTCTCAAAATTCTTCAATTCGGTGATATCAAAGAAATAGATAAGACTAATTCCAACTACATCTCTAAAGCAAATCTTGAGTACTCTAAGCTCATTTCCAACCATAACCTCCATTTCACAGTCACCCTTCTCCTTCAATTCATCAATCTTGTGACTTGATAGAGAAAACAGAGAGTAGAACTTTTTACCCTTATAGCTCTGAGAAAGGTTAAAAAACTTCTCTACAAACTTGTTGTAAAGCACTATGTTTTTCTGCTCATCCATGACAACTATACCCACATTGCCAATCTCATTGATTATCTGCATCAGCTTTTCATTAATGCTCTCAAGCGACCTAATTTTTCTTGCCATAGCGTGAAAATTTTTAACAGCAAACTTAGGGAATTCAATGATAGAAGAAAAAGGATAGTAATCGTAGTTAAACTTCCTCGTCATCCTAGTAACAAAGTAAACTCCTCTAGAAAACTTCAAAAGAACGACAAGTGCATAAACTGTCACAAAAACTATCACTGCACTCTCCAGAAGAGATACAAAGTTAAGTAAGATCAAACTTACAATAAATCTGACTAAAAAAAACACACAAATACTAAATATTACAACAAACGCAATCTTAGTTTTAGCATCTAAAAACCTCAATAGCTGATTAAGTCTTCTCAACCTAAACATCAGGAACTATTTCCATCAATGTAGAGCCATACTCAACAATGTCACCATCATTAAGAAATATACTATCTATCCTTCCACTACAAGGAGAAGTAACTTCGTGTAATATTCCCAATACTTCAATGTTACATAATACTTCACCCTTTGAAACTGTTTTACCCACAGATGAGACAGGGTTACCCTTCTTATCGTTAAGCCTGAGGATCCCCACATACGCAGACCTTACGGTTACTTTCTCAACCTTTTCTGGCTTTGTAGGTTCTTCCTGAAGAACTTCTTGGTTTACCTCTTGCTGAGAGAACTGTAAATAGCTCTCAGACGAGAATTTTAAAGACAGTTTCGCACCCTTGGACCTTAAAAACAACTCTCTTATCCCCGAATCTCTCGC
>JBCNVF010000038.1 GCA_039630355.1 Brevinematia bacterium | reverse complement strand
AAGTTGCTGTTTCTTATGGTTGTTGCGTTGAATATTGGTTTGATAGCGGGTGAGATTGTGAGGGAGCGGTTGAGGGGTGAGATGAAGGTTAAGTATTCTGGGCCTTTTGTGTTTTTCTACCTTCTGGGTAGGGCTAGTGTGATGGGGTTAGGGAAGGACGATTGGAGAGTTGCTAGGATGAGTTATGAACACGAGGTATTCAGAATACTTTTTCACAAAAGAATACCAAACTCTTAACCAAACTTCAGTCTGTTGAAAATTGCCGAATTTTTTACTATAATTTATCTGCAAGCGGGGGCGATTTTGGGTTCGACGGGGGTTAGGTAGCTCCTAGAAATCATGCCGTTTTCCCGCGTTAAGGGGTTAAGAAAAAGTGCCGAAGAAGAACTTGCTCTCGCAGCTTAGTACCTGCGAGCCTTGACATGCTGATGCTCCTCTAAGCATGTTAAGGTCGGTCAGAGGAGCTAGGATATCTTGATACCCCTAAAGATATCTGAAGCTATCAGGGGTGTAGGGTATATTGAAGGTGCCTATTCCTAGATATACCCGAACTTAAGAATAGGCTAAGCATGTATAAATTTCTAGGTGTGATAACCCTCGGACAGGGGTTCAATTCCCCTCGCCTCCAAACTACAATTTCTTCTCTATGTAAGCATAAGCGTTGAAAGGGTGAATACTTTCCAAGCTTTCTGCTTCAATCCCATACCATATGACCTTGCTATTTTGGTCTAGTTCTAAGGCTATATCTCTAACAATGTCCTCAACAAACTTAGGGTTCTCGTAAGCTTTCTCCGTAACAAATTTCTCGTCCTCTCTCTTTAAAAGCACAAAAACCGGTGAAGATACATTCCTCTCTATCACTTCAACAACTTCCTCTATCCATACTATACCTGACATTTTTAGAGAGACCGATACATTTACCCTTTGGTTGTGAGCATTATGGGAACTTATCTCCTTTGAACAGGGACAAAGAGACATACCCATTGCAGAAACAGTTAGAGTGAAGTCATATCTATCGCTACAGGTAGCATCAAAAGAGATGTTATAGTAATTTAAGCCATAGTTCTTAGAGATGGGGGAAAGCTTCTCTATAAAGTAAGGAAACCTTAAAGAAATTTCAGCTTTTTCTGATTTTAGTTTCTCTTTTAAGTTCCTTAAAACTGTTTCCAACTTTTCAATGGATATCTCTTTACGGTGCTTATTTATCACCTCTATGAACCTACTCATGTGGGTGCCTCTGTAGTCTTTTGGTAAGAAAACATACATATCTATATCTGCTATGGTGTGCTGAACTTTGTTATATTTATCAAGCAGAACTATTGGGTATTTTAGTCCCTTTATTCCAACTTTATCAATATCTTTACCCCTGACGTCTCTCTCGGATTGAACATCTTTCATACGCTAACTCTCGGAACAGGATAAGTTTTTTACACTAAAGCCTTTGATTTCAAGTAATATTTACGTTATGCCTAAGTGTAATTCTTGTTTCTTCTTCTCTCGCAGTCCCTATCGGGACTGGTATAAATACTTTACCTAGTTGTGAATTTTAGACTTTATTGGATTGGATTTTTCAAATGTTGAAAGCGGAGAGTTGATTATTTACCATAAAGGTAAAGGAGGAAGTTTATGAGAAAGAAAGTTTTGATTTCGGTAGTGGTTTTATCTCTTTTCCTAGGCTATTCCTCTTTTGGGTTTTACCTAAATCTTACTCCTGATCAAAGAAAAGACTTGGCAGAAGACTGGTTGGAGGCAGGGAAAGCTTTTGAAGCCTCTGGTAAAACCAAGAAAGCTATAGTTAGCTATAAACATACATATAATCTATATCCTTTTGGAGATAGTGGATCACAAGCTAGAGAAATACTTGAACAGAAGTATGGAATTTCTCTCAAGTTTACGAAATCTTCCTTTGAGAAGTATAATGTTGAAATTGCGAAAAAATATGAGAGATCAAATTACAGATATTCTGTCAATGCTTATCTTATGGCCTATGATGTAAGTGCTAATCCTGAGTATTTATACAAAGCTTCAGTTATACTTTTTAAGAACAATCAAAAGGAGAAGGCTAAGAAGCTTGCCCAGGAAGCGATAGAGAAAGGGTTTGACAAAAATAAGGTCAATCCGCAAATGTTGAAATAGCCTAAAGTTGCTTTTTATGGAAGAGTCTGCAATACAGTTACTAGACACCGACAGTAAAAGATATGTAAGAAAAGTTTCTATAAAGACTCTATTGAACTTCTTCTCCGCAGAGGTAATAGGTTTTGGATTTGGAGTTCCTATAGCGACAGTTATAGCGATAGGGTATGGAAGTATACCTGGTGATATAGTTGTTGGTATCTATCTTTTCCCGATAGTTGTGACTACAGTCTTTGTTGTGCTATTTTTGGCTTTTCCAACTAATCTATATCTAATTCGGAGATTGGTAAAAATTATTTTTGAACCGACTTACGAAAACATAAAGACTTTTGTGCTTTCAGATTCAAGGATACCGTTATATGCCTCAATAAACTTGTTTTTCAGAATAGTGATGGTGGGAATAATAGTGAATATATGGGGATATATGAGGCAGTATGGCAATGTTGCTATGGAAACTTTTCTTGCTACAACGATCTCACCAATATTTGGTTCTTGGACAGCAAGTATAGTGTATTTTTTCGTTCTTCAAAATATCTTAGGAAGCTACAATGTAAAGATGAAAGATTTTATTCATTTGTCTAAGAAGAGTGAGATTTCTAAGATTAAGCATTTATCTATGAAAACAGTATATCCCCCGTTTATAGCTGTTACACTTTCTATGTGTTCTTTCCTCATAGTTTCTGGAAACTTGCTTGGAGCTGGGACATGGGGCATGGTTATGATAATTCTTTCTTGTATAATAGTTGTTTCTCTTCTCCTAATAGCTTCATACATTACCATGACTAAGGTTCTACATAATATCACCTATATTCTTGATCATTGGGAAGAACAGAGGGAAAAATTCTCCTCCTATGGGTTGTATGATGTGGAGGAAGTATCTAGGAAAGTATATGAACTTCAGCTTTATTATTCACACATAGAGTCTATATTAAGGAGAATTGTTGAGAGTTCTAAGGATATTCCGGATAAACTGCTTTCCTCTTCTAGGGCTGTTTCTTTATCTATAAGTTCTTTTATACCAAAGTTTGATGTCAAAAAATTACGATTACCGCAATATCAAGAAATCAGGAAGGAAACCTCTAACCTAAACTCTTTTGTATCTGAATTAATCCAAAAATTCGGTTTTCTATACTCACAGGTAGGATATTTTAAATCTGCATTCTCACTAAATCTTTCCAATTCTAAAGAACTTGTAGAGTTGATTTCGCAGGCACAAAATTTACTTTCTTTGGTATACACTCACGTTTCTTCACTCTCTAAGTTACTCCTAGGGATAGAAGAAAACACCTCGTATATGAGCTTGGTTTCTAGAGAAGTGATTATTTCCAATATTAGTAAGATTGAGAGATATTCAAAGGAAGCTGAAATGGTGTTCATTAACTTTCAGCTTGAGATGGCTAAAATTGGTTATCCTGGGGAGTTAGGATCAATATCGTTGCAACTTAGTAGAGTGTTGGGTAAAATCTCAAGCTTATCAAAGCTAATTAAAAATAGTGCAGTCAGTTTTGAAAATTTAGCAAAAAGGCTTTACGAAGATACAAAGAAGATTTTCATATCCTACGATTCGGAAACTCTTTTGTTAACTGATCAATCGGCTAAAATGGAGGACATAGGCAAAATTCCTGGGGTGGTATACAGTAGTTTAAGTGAATTTAAAAGTTCCAGCAAGGAGCTTGCGATTGAGAGAAAATTGTCCTTGCAAAACATGAGGAGGAGTTTGGACACAGTGTCTCTTAGTGTCTCACGATTGCAGACTACAAGCAAGAAACTTGAAGAATTATTTTCTTTTATGGTAGGAAAGGTTTCTGAGGTTCAGAAGATGGTTGATTCCCATACTGAAAAAGCGAGGGCACTTAGGAAGATGTTTGAGATCTTGGGAAAATGAAAAAGGTGGAAAGAGCATCTGCGCTTATAGTGGCACTGATGATGGTATTAGTTTTGTCTGTAGTGTCAGTTTCACTTCTTAGTTTTATTGGTTTTTACTATCTTGACTCTTCAAGACTATATGAGAGTGAGAAACTGAAAATGATTTCAGAGAAAGAGGTGTTTGAAACGATTGCTTTGGCCAAAAGTGGAATTATTGTGACAAATGTGCAACTGAGAACGAATACAGACAATTTCGTCTATAAGGTTTGGAGGGAGGTTTTCATAACAAATAATATTTATGAGGTAGTGTTGAAGCTAGAATCTGCAAAATCTTCGGTCAAGAGAAATTTAACCTTTTATGTCCTCTTCCCTACGGATTTTTGTTACATCAATCTTTCAAAGCTCATTATCCAAACTAACACCAAATGTGTTTTTTGGGGATATTCCTTTCTAGGTGGAATTGAAGGTGAAGCTGTAGATACCTTCTTTGCCTTCTCATATTTACCTGTATTTTCAAACATCACGAATATGAAAGTGGCTTCTTATATAGCTTCAGCGAGGATTTCTCCTGAGACTCCATCTTTAGATTTAAATATTAGGTATAGAACTAACCTAGTAAATACTGCAGAAATGAAGATTTCTGTTGATGAACTACTTAAGAAGGTGGAAAGTATGGTTGAAAAGGAATGGATCATTAGTAGACACCAAAACGAGATAGTTGAAGTTCTAAACCCTTTAAGTTCTGAGAAGAAGTTCCTAGGTTCTTTTTCTTACGCTAATCCAAAAATTAAAGTAGACATCAGTAATGTTGGAAATATCTATTTTTCCGAAAAGCTATCCTCAAGACTAACCTTAGATAACTCTGATACTCTAGGATCCAGAGGAGAAATTACTAGAAAGTTTGTTGGGATAAGTAATGGTTACCTTTTCTTTGTTACAACACCTGTTGAGGTTCTGTTGCCTCCTGAAGCATTTTACAAACCTTTTAGTGTAAAGCTTAACTCTTCCCATACAAGGATTGTTGGGAAGTATAGGAAAATCACAGGTATATACTTTGATAATACTAACGAGAATCTTCTTAATAACAAAGTTCTCCTCAGAGGAGATGCAGTAGAGATAGTTTCCGAGGAACTGAGGGGAAAATACTATGTGAGTATTGGTAAGGGCGATGGTATAAGAAGAAGATTTAGAATAGGAAATATTAGTCCTCAGAAAGTTTTTATTGGAGATAGAGAAGCTAGAGGGTTCTTTGTTGAAGACTTTCACCTTATCTTCACAGATCCACCCGAAGATGGTAAAGAAGTAATAGTAATGACTAGAATTCCAAGGATATTCGTTAGCAAGGCTTTACCTCCGGATGGAATCTATGTGTTCTCGGACAAAGTTGAGAGAGCAGTAGTTCTAGATTTTGACAGGATTCAGAATTTGCCCAAAAATGGAGTAATTTTTTCACATTTGCCGGTGGTGGTAAAAGGAAGTCCCAACGAACCTGTTGTAGTAGCTTCAAGAAAGAGCATATACGTTGATGAGATCAACAATATTCCTAATGCAAAAACGATAGTTTTAATTTCCGGAGAAGGGGTGTTTTTGAAGGAGCAAGTTGAAGTGCTTAGAAACATTTTTATAGTTTCAAGGCTTGATGGGTTGTATAGGTTAACCCCTGCTAGAACTGATGATGTGTCAGGTGAGAGGAGTAAATGGGTCTTTGGCACGGTTGTACTGACAGGAGAACTTAGAAACGGAAATTTGGAAAAAACTTCCCAGTCATATATTTTTAGCTATGAGAACCCTATAAACTCGTCAACGTTTTCCATATCTGAGAGAGTAGCTAAGGATTACCTTTCTCAGAGTGATTTTGGCAGAAACATAAGAGATCTCATCCCTCCAATGGCAGTTGTGACTAAGGTGAAGTAGTAAATTCAGAATTAACTTTATGTTCCGATCCTTTTATGTGAGGAGAAAGAACCTATGAGGGTTTTAATCTTATTACTAACCATGTATATGATGCTTATTGGGGTGAAGTCTTTTGGGGAGGTAAACTTTTCTAGTCCTGAGAGTGTAGTATCCAATGCTATTGAGAAACTAAGGAAAAAGGAGTTTCAGGTCCTTCTGTCTCTTACCGAGTTGGCTGAGAAAAAAAGAGTTGAAATGATCATAGAAGCGTACAATAATTCTTACGATAAGCTAATGATAGATAGAAGCATTGAGTATTTAGAGTCGTTTAAAGTTGTGGATACCTATTATGAGGGTGAGTTTGCAGTTGTAACTGTTGATTGGGTTGTTAGAGGTTACTATCAAAGTAGGGATGGAGTAAAATCTTATAATGCTGTTAGGAAAGTTCTATACTTGCTTAAGAAGTTTGAAGACAAATGGAAAATAATAGCTAAGAAGGTAAGAATTTAGAAAACTTCATTTTTTGTTTTTGTTTGGTTTAAAATTAGGTTGAGATATGATAGAAGTTTCAGTAAGCTGGTTAGCTAAGGCTTCAAGGGGTAAGTTGGTTGTCAGTGGAAAGCAAAAGGTGATAAGTGGGATATCAACTGATTCAAGAACTATAAAGGGTGGAGAGTGTTTTGTAGCTTTAAGGGGTAAAAATTTTGATGGACATACTTTTGTGTTTGACTGTATTTCTAAAGGTGTTAGCACATTTGTTGTTGAAGATAGCTTTTTTAGTGCTACTAAAGATAAAATTAGAGATGTTAATGTTGTAGTGGTTAAGGATACTTACAAAGCTTTGATGGATATAGGTGCTAGTTATAGGAGTGACTTCATATCTGACAAGAAGATCATAGGTATAACTGGAAGTTCAGGTAAAACAACTACCAAATACCTAATTTCTCAGCTTCTGTCCTACAGATATAACGTTGAGTATTCTCCTAAAAGCTATAACAACAACATTGGGGTTCCTTTATCACTTTTCAGGATAAACTATGATACAGACATTGGCGTGGTAGAGATGGGAATGAACAGGAAGGGAGAAATTAGAAAACTTTCTAGGATTGTCACACCTGAAGTTGGCATAATAACAAACATAGGGTATGCTCACATAGAATTTCTGAAGAGCACAAGGAATATTGCCCTTGCTAAGGCTGAAATTTTTGAGGGAATGAGGCCAGGAAATACAGTGTTTTTGAATAAAAATTCCCGTTATCTTGATGTTCTTGAGAACAGTGCTAAGAAGTTCCAACTTGATGTTAGGTATTTTGACTTTAACAATGCCAGGATCATTGAGGATAATGGAATAGATGGGATTGTCTTTGAATACGATGGAATCAGATTTGAAACGCGAATTCCGGGAATACATAATATTGAAAACCTAGTCTGTGCCTTTGAGGTATGCAAGTTCTTTGATATTAACGTTGAGGATCTGGTGTCTATTGTTAAAAACCTGTCTCTACCTGAAATGAGGAATTCAATAACTAAAGGCTGGTTTACAATCATTGACGACTCTTACAATGCTAACCCTGACTCTATGAAAAGAGCTATTGATTTGCTTAGCAATGTGAAAAATGCTAAAAGGAAAATTGCAGTGCTTGGTGATATGCTGGAGCTTGGTGAACTCTCTCAAAAACTCCATATGGAGATAGGAGAGTATATCTTGGGTAAGGATATTGACTTTGTAATATGCTATGGTGAAAACTTCTCACATGTTGCAGATTTCCTAATAAACAGTGGGGCTTCTAAAGATAGAGTTATCTCAGTTTCAAGTGTTAACGAGATTGCAGAGATATTGAACTACCTGCTTAGGGAAGGAGATGTAGTTCTGGTCAAAGCTTCCAGGGGAATGAAGCTTAATGAGGTGTCTTCTTTCCTAGAGAATAAACTCAAGGAGAAAGTATGATATTTGCTAAACTTTTACTGTCCATACTTTTGACAGTTACTTCTTTCGTCTCTTATCTCTACCTGCTTAGGGTATTAGCAGGACTTAAGTTTTCCTCAACCATTAATATAATTATTCTCGCCACAGTTGGAATTTTTTTGCTACTGTTGATAATTGTCAGTATCTATATCAGTAGGATAAGGAGATATGATATCTCAAGGCTTGATACAAAGGACATTGAAAGTATTTCTAGGTTCTTGAACTTTGTTCCATTTTTCTTCGTTATAGTCTCCATACTTTTTGTATTTTCTGTTTCTGCCTATGAATACAGAGTATCAAAGGATCTAGCAAAGTTTCTTACTCTAGTCTCATTCTGCCTACCAGTGATTTTCATATCCTACTACTCAGTCAAAGCTGTTATTTACGACATCAGAGGTTTAGGGTTTAATGTATTTAGAAGAAGTAGATTTATCAGTATATTTCTATCCTTTATGCTTGTCGTATTTCTTAATGTTGCGATTGGTATCCCACTAATCGTTTATTCTACATTATATGCTAAGCAATCACAGCTTTTCGTAATCTATGTTGTTGTTTTATCGTTTTTGCTGTCTCTAGTGCTTTTTATGTGGAGCCTTGCGTTAAGAGTCAGACATGTTATCAATGTCCTCAAAGCGCCAGAAGTTTTTGAGAAATATGTTCCTGTATTTTCAAATGATGAACTTGGCTTGTTTTCGGTATACTTGGATACTTTCATTCAGAGGCAAAAGGAAACCTCTGGATTTCCTGAAGTTTATGTTGGGGATAGTAAGGTAAGAGTAGAACTAGGAAAACAGTTTTGTGGGTGTGTATGGGTAAGACTATTTGACATCCAGGGTATGTTTTTTGAATTTTCAGAGAAGATTATGGACGATATCCAGTTAGTTTTCTCTAGAATAGAATCAAAAGTCATTGAAACAAGAGGTTATATTGCGAGGTTTGATGGAACTGAGATGATCATTGTTTGGGGATTAGATGGTAAGGATTGGGTTGAGAACCTGAGATCGTTTTTATTTTCCATCTATACATTATATAGGGATAATCTTCTTGAGAGCATAAGGACATTTAAAGTTGGAGTTGCTGGTGGAAGAGTATTTGTTGGGAGTGTTGAGGGTATAAATGGAAATACACCCTACTTTTTTGGTGAATCTATAGTAGAAAGCCTTGTGGTTGGTAAGTATCCTAGAGGAGAAGGTATTTTCGTTTCAGGGGATTTTAAGGATGTTTTTGGTAAAACTGAGTTTGTTGATAGGGTGAAAGTTAAGGACATTAATAAAATAGTAGAAATATACAGGTTACTCATTTAACATTTTACCCGAATACAAATTTGGGAGGTTGGGGTGTATGGGTAAAAAATATTACTACATGGAAGAAGGTGCCCAGAAGGGTGCGAAATTTGACTCTATTGAGGAACTTAAACAAGCTATTTGGGAGTTATTCAAAGATAAAATGTCTAAGGATGAGTTTGATAACTATATTAAGGACAAGATAAAGGAAGTAGAGGAGTAAGGCTGTTTGATGAGAATTCTGTGTGTCAGTGATATTGTAGACAGATACCTTTATAACTCTGATGAATCTAGAAACATAAACCCTGATCTAATTGTATCCTGTGGTGATTTACCACGAGATTATCTAGAGTTTTTGATGTCAAAATTTAATGTTCCGTTGTTTTTTGTTCAAGGTAACCATGACAACTATTTCCCAGAGGTTTCTCTGTGTGGGCTCCACAGATCTAAGTTTGATTTTACTTCACAGCATGACTACACAAAATGTTTTGCAGGGGTTAATATAGACGGAAAGCTTGTTACCTTTAGAGGTGTTACCTTTGTAGGATTTGAGGGATGTAACAGGTATAGCGATGGACCACACCAGTATACCCAGGAAGAAATGAAGATGAAAGTTAGAAAAGTGTATTGGAAACTTTTTTTAAGGAAGACAATTTTCAACTTAGGAGTGGATGTTATTGTAACTCATGCTCCACCTTACGGAATCCATGACAACACTGATATAGTTCATACTGGTTTCAAAGCTTTTATAGACATTATGGAGAGATTTAAACCTAAGTATCTGATCCATGGGCATACGCATATATACGACATTAGAGAAAGTAAAGTCTCTGATTATAAAGGAACAAAAGTAATAAACTGTTATGGATACTATGTTCTTGATTTACCTTAATTCTAATCAATGTCAGAGTGTCTTGGATCTATCTTAGGGATGTTAAAATCTTAAATTTATCATAAACTTCTTTCATGAGATTGTGACTTTTAATTCCTGGTTCTTTCTCTATACCACTTGAGAGATCTATAGCATATAGATACTTTCCGAAGTTTCTTATTATACTCTCAATATTTGCTATGTTTATTCCACCTGATAGAAATATTTTTTTATTTTCCACTTTAGATAGAATCTCATCAACTATCCCGAAGTCTAGGCTTCTACCTGTCCCGCCATACATACCTTCTACAAAGGTATCAATGAGAATATACTCTGAAACACTTTCCTTTACTCTTAGAACATCATCCTTACTCTTTATCCTGAAAGCTTTAATGACAGGAACCCCTTCTTTTAAAAGCCTGGATACGTATTCGTTCGTTTCGTCGCCGTGTAGCTGAGCAAATATGCGGTATTTTTTTACTACCTCCAGCACGATTTCCTCTTTCTCATTTACAAAAACACCAACGAAATTCCCACCAGCAACCTCTTTGAAAATGTTATCAAAACTTTCTATGGTGATGAATCTTCTACTGCCTTTGAAAAATACAAAACCCTGGAAATCAATACCGAGTTCCATGGCAAACCTGACATCCTCTACTCTGGTAAATCCACAAAACTTTATCTTCATTTTAGGAAACCCGAGAAAGAAATTGTTTCTCTTAGAATTTTTATTGAATTCGGTAGAGAGTTGCCATATGTATAACCTTATAGTGTTCGTCAGTTATAAAATTTTGCTTCATACCGAGCACTTTTAGGTGCTTGGTGGAAGAGATTAGAGACCATTTACCCAGTCCCAATAGGGACTGCAAGAAAAGTGGAGAGAAAACTTAATGTTGATTTTATAGAGAGTGGTTACCAATAATTTTTTATAGATGTATGGAGAGTATATGTAAATTAAGAAGAATGTTTTCAGCGGTTTATAAGCTTGAGAGAGATATAAAGAAGAGATTTGGTGTAACTGCAAATGAGATAATGATATTATGTCTTCTAAATGCTCTAGATCTTTCTGCTGGAGAGCTTTCAAAGGAAATAGGAGTATCGGGCTCAAGATTATCAAAGGTGATCAACTCTCTTGAGAAGGGTGGTTATATAGTGAGAAGGATTGATGACAAAGATAAAAGAAAGATGATATTTTCCATAACGAGCAAAGGTAAGAGGAAGGTTGAGGAGTTTGCTGAGTCCAAGCTTGAGGTCCCGGACATTGATATTGAGAAAATATCTAATTTAATATGTTGATATGGTGAAGGTAGATTTCTCTATTGAGGATGTTAAGTTTGATGATAGAGGCTTGGTTCCTGCAATAATTCAAGATGTTAACACACGGATAGTATTAATGCTTGGTTATATGAACAAAGAAGCTTTGGCTAAGACTATGGAGACTGGTAGAACTTGGTTTTGGAGTAGATCTAGACAAAGGTTGTGGAATAAAGGGGAAACTTCTGGAAACTACCATGATGTGGTTTCAATTTCCTTAGATTGCGATAAAGATACCTTGCTTGTTAAAGTTCGTCCAGCAGGTCCTACTTGCCATACGGGAAGCTATTCGTGTTTTGACAGAGAAGAAATGTCAGTTTCCACTTCTGAAATAATAACTGAGGTTTACAATGTTATTTTAGAGAGAAAAGCAAAAATGCCTGAAGGGTCATATGTTGCTAAAAGAATGAAAGAGGGACTTGATAAAATTTTGAAAAAAGTTTCCGAAGAAGCTGGAGAATTCATAATTGCTTCTAAGAACCAAAGTAAAAAGGAAACAGTATACGAACTGGCGGACTTGCTTTTCCACTCTCTTCTGGTTTTAGCTTATCTTGACATACCTATTGAAAAACTTTATGAAGAACTTAGGTCAAGAAGAAAATGATTTCTCTTTCCCTCAGAAGCTACACAAGATAAGATATCTTAGAGATTTTAGGAAGTTGCTGAAAGATGGAAGTCTAAGCTTTTTACCATTTGGATTCATAAGAAGCTTAGAAAACGAAAGGGGAATTTTAAGAGTTGCCGTTTCTATAAGCAAGAGATTTAGTAGAAAATCAACTAGGAGAAACAGACTAAAAAGGGTTATAGTAGAAATGTTAAGGAGAAACAAAAATTCTCTAAAAGGACTTGATATATGGGTTTTTGTAAACTGTAGAATTTCTGAAGACGAGGTTCTACGAGAGTTGCAAAAATTTCTTGAACACATGAAAACTACCGAAACTTCTTAGACACTCATTCAACGTTTGCTCCACTTGACGAGCGATTTTTTTTCCGTTAAATTTATATATCAAGTGAACTGACCAGTCAGTAGGAGGGTTTATGCCGGAAAGTGTTAAGGAGAGGATAATGTATTCTGCAATAAAGCTTTTTGCTGAGAAGGGGTTTCATGAGACTAAAGTTGATGAAATAGCTAAGAATAGTGATGTTTCCAAGGGAACTATTTATCTTTATTTTGCGAGTAAGGAGGAGCTTCTTGAGAAATCTATTGATTTTGTCTTAACTAAGGCTATTCAGAACTATGACTTTGAGGAGGGGAAGAGTTTTGAGGAGAATTTGAGGAACATTATATTTAAAAATGCCGAGTTTGTTAAAAAACATGTAGATTTCTACAAGGTTATGTTCAGTAGTTTTTACAGGGTTAGAAAGAATGAAGAGTTTATGAAGAGAAAGTGCGATTTTGAGAGTATACATTCTAGGATATCAAGTTTGCTTGAGGGAGGTGTTAGGGAAGGTGTTATAAGGAAGGATATTAGTATAAGTAACCTTTCTTTGTTGCTTACGAATCTTATCTTCAGTTCTATGATGAGTTTAGTTATTATGCTTGTTTTTGGTGAGACTGATTCTGATGAAAAGGTTAGGGGTTTTGTTGAGGATGTATACAAATTTGCTGTTTCTGCAGTGAAGGGGTAGTGGATGAGGAAGGTTTTTTGGGTTTTGTTTTTATTTTATATTGCTGTGTTTGCTTACGCAGATATTAGAATAAAGAGTGTTGATGAAGCTATAAGGATAGGTCTTGAGAACAATAGAGAGATTAAAACTAAGCTATTGGAGATAATGTCTGCTAATGCTAGTATAAAGTCATCTTTTGCTGATCTAGTTCTTCCGAGTTTAAACCTTAGTTTTAAGTTCTCAACTTTTGATCCTGCAACCTTGGAGAGGGGTATAACTAAGGTTTCTTCAGTAAAAATAGTTACCAATGTGGTTACGAATGTTTTTGGAGTTTTTACAAATCTTGCTTTTCAGATGGAAGAGAAAGTTGTGACCAATGTGTTTTGGGACAACTATTCTCTGGGTATTGGTATAGCATACAGGGTTCCCTATCTTGCACCTTTTGGATTGGATCTAGGTTTTAACTCTTATTGGCTTCAGGTTAGGAATAGGGAGTTGGTAGAGTTACAGTATCAGAAGTTGATAAGTGAGTATATCCACAATGTTAAGTTAGCCTATTATAATTACCTTTTTGCGAAAGAACTTTCTAAGATAGCTATTGAGACGGATAGAAGACTTGAGGAGAATGTTAGGATAGCTGAGGCTAATTTCAAAGCTGGGATATTTTCTGATCTAGAGCTTATAAGAGCGAAGGTTCAGCTTGCGAATAATAAGCCAGCTCTTTTTTCGTCGCAGAATAATGTGAGGTTGCAGAAGATAAATCTTCTACTACTTTTGGGTATTGATGTGTCAAAAGTTGATGAAGTTGAGATAGATGGAAATGTAGATGAGGTGAAGAGGGAGTTTCTTGATGAGGTAATTAGTTTTGATGAAGGGAGGAGAAGGGTTATTGAGAATAACCTTGATTTGAAGATTCTTAGAAAGCTTGTTGATATAGCTAAGGTGTCAAAGGATGTTTCTCTTTCTGCTAATAAACCAACGTTTTCTCTGTTTTTCAACTATAGCTACGAATTTAAGAAGACGAATTCTATGGATAATGAGAGAGTTTGGACTGATAGTTGGGTTGCGGGGTTTCAGGTGAACATACCTATCTCGGAACTAGTGCCGATATCAAAAAGCTATGCCAATATGGAGAGTGCAGATTATTCTGTACAGAGAGCGGAGTATAACTATGCAAATGCTTTGAATTCAATATTGGGGCAATTGGAACAGGTGAGGCTTAAGTGTAGTGAAGGGCTTGAAAATATACGAGCACAGAAGGCTAATGTAGAGCAAGCTAGGAGATTTCTTGAGATAATAACTACTAGGTACAGGTTTGGTAGTGCGTCAACTCTTGATTTGATAGATGCTCAGATTGCCTATCAGCAGGCAGAAGTGAATCTTCTTAGTGCTTGGATTAGTTATACTAGTAGTGCTCTTGGTTTGAGGAAATTGTTAGGTGAGGTAAGATGATATGGTTTTTGAAAAGTTAGGGGATTTTATCTATGGGTAGATTTAACTGGTGCGGGAATTTGATATTGGACTAGTTTTCTGGTGTATGAGATTTAGGAGGTTTTATGAAGGGTAGGACAAAGATAGTTGTGGTGGTTATTACGGTGGTACTTGTGATTGTGGTAGGGTTGCGATTGGGTTTGACTGTTTTTTCAGAGGGTGGTAGAAAAGATTTTCTTGGAAGGAAGAGGGGGGTTCTGGATTTGACTGTAGTTGCAACAAAAGTTAAAGTTGGAGATATAGAGAGGTATATTTCTCTAGCCGGAGAGATGAGAGGAATTGAGGAAGCTTATGCTTTTCCTGATGTTCCCGGAAAAATTCATAAGATTCTTGTTGAAGAGGGAAGTTATGTAGTGAAGAATCAACATTTAATGTATATAGATAGGTCTCAGGTAGGTTTTTCCTATAATCTTTCACCAGTTAGGGCACCTATTTCGGGTAGAGTTGGAAATATAAGTGTTTCGGAGGGGCAATTTGTATCTCAAACTACTCCTGTTGCTACCGTGGTCAACGATTCAACTATGGAAGTGGTTTTACTTCTACCGGAAACTTTTGTAGGGAGAGTAAGAAAGGGGGATAAGGCAATTATTGAGGTAACTCCCTATCCTCAGGAGAAGTTTATAGGATATGTTTATTCAACAGACATAGTGATTGATAGGGGGACAAGAACTCTCAAAGTTAAGGTAAAAGTTGCTAATCCTTATAGAAAGCTGATCTCGGGTATGTATTGCAATGTTAGAATGCTAGTTGAAAAAGTTTCCAATGTAACTTATGTGCCAAACACATCCATAAGGGAAGTTGATGGAGAGGAGGTTGTATATATCTTGACAAAGACCAATCTTGAGAATGTTAGGGAGGATAACTTTTACTATGTTACTAAGAGAAGGGTTATAAGTGGTATTTCTGACGGTAAGTTTACCGCAGTGTTGCAGGGTGTTAGTGAAGGGGATATAGTTGTTTCATTAGGAGCTGAATATCTCAAAGACGGTGTTATAGTTAGGGTGATAGAGGAAGAAGTAGAATAGGTCGTAACTAAGTTTTGAGATTTATTGAATCCTCTTCTAAGTAGTCAGATCTAGCTCTTGGTTTTACGGGAAGAAGACTTCTAGAATTTTAGAGTAAACAAGATGTTCTCAGTTTTACTTGTTTGTTTAGTAGAATTTCAGACTTTGCTTCTCGGGTATCCATTAGGAAGAGTATTCGTCTGGTTCCAATAAAAACTGCGAGAGAAATAAAAAGAAACCACACCTAATTGTGAATTTTAGGCTTTATTGCGGATGTGAGATGATGTTGATTTCTCACGAAAGTTTTGTAAAAAATTTACGAAAGTTAGTAGGCAGATTATGTGGATAAATTGTGGGAGGGGTTATGAAGGGTATTGAAATCTCAAAGGAAACTTTGGATTGGTTTTTTGGGGATGAACTTAGGGCAAGAGTATTTATAGAGAAATATGCTCTAAGGGATTATAATGGAAGTGTTGTTGAGAAAACGCCGCCAGAGATGTGGAGAAGGGTTGCTAGGGCTATCTCTTCTGTTGAGGCTACTGAGGAAAAAAGGAGAGAATGGGAAGAGAAGTTTTACTGGCTACTTGAAGATTTTAAGATGATTCCTGGTGGTAGGATAATGTTTGGTGCAGGACAAAGCCAAAGAAAGGCAACGCTTCTAAATTGTTATGTGCTTCCGATAAAAGGAGACAGTATAGAAGATATTTATGAGACTATGAAAGAAATGGCTCGCACCTATAGCTATGGTGGAGGAGTGGGTATTGATATCTCCGTTCTACGTCCCAAAGGATCTCCCGTTGAAAACGCAGCCTACACATCAACTGGATCAGTGTCATTTATGGATCTCTACTCACTGACAACAGGGACAATAGGACAGTGCCTTGAAGAAAATACTCTTGTCTTGACTAAGGAAGGGTGGAAAAAGATAAAGAATATAAAGGTTGGAGATAAAGTTTGGACACATAAAGGGTGGCAGAATGTCTCCTATGTCTTTCCAAAAAGAATTATGAAGGTCTTCAGACTGAAAACGAAAAAGGGGTTTTCAATCTTAGCTTCTTCTGATCATAAGTTTCTAGACGACAATTTCAGTCTAAAGCCACTTAGGGATTACAAACAGGGAGACAAGGTGGTAATGCTTAGGTCAAATTATTCGTTGCATAAGGAATACATAAACCTAAAAAAGATACCTACCCTAGACTGTCACATCACTCAGCCTGAGTTTATTGAAGAGGAGTTTTCCTATTGGTTAGGGTGTTTGGTAGGGAGTAGGGTGAAGTTCAACAAGAAAAGTTATAAGCTTTATTTCTATGTTAGAGCAGGGAATTCTGAAGTTCTGGATAACTTTCTCTCCATAACAGAAAAACTGTTTGGACTTACACCAAAACTTAAGGTAGGTAAAGATGCTACTTATAGGGTAGAAATAGTTTCTAAGCCATTGTATGAGTTTTTATGTGTAAATAATCTTCTAGATCCTGTTTCTGGGGAAATCTCCTCTTTGGAGTCTTTATTGAAGTCTCCGACTAGTGTTATATTTTCGTTTTTATCAAGCTTTTGTAGTGCTACGAGACTTAGAGAAGCAAGCAGTGTTTTTAAACTGAGGAGCATATTCAAATTCTTGACTACTTCCTATACTGTTGCCAGTCAGCTTCAACTATTGTTTCTGTCAGTAGGAGTGGTTGCAAAGATAGGTTTAGTAAGGAAGAGAGCAGAGCTTGGAAATCTGTATCAAATTACAGTAGATGAGGAAGAAGTTATTCGGGAATGTTCTAGAGAAGACTTTTGTTACTGTTTTGGAGAGGTTGAAAAGAGTAAGGTGAGTTTGGGAAAGGATTTTATTTTTGGAAGTTTAGACTATTCAACGGATGTACAGGCTAATTTATCTAAGTCTGGAGTGATTTTAGAAGAGAGTTTTTATAAGAAGTGTAACTTATTATTTGTTGATGAGGTTGAGAGTATAGAGGAAGTTGGTGAGAGGAATGTTTACGATATAGAAGTTGAGAATGTTCATAAATTTATGGCTCAGGGGTTTTATGTATCCAATAGTGGTAGGCGTGGAGCTTTGATGATCACTATTCATTGTTCTCACCCTGATGTTGAGGATTTTGTTGTAGCTAAAAACGATCCTTTGAGGATGAAGGTAAGGTTTGCAAATATTTCAGTTTTGCTAACTGATGAATTTATGGAAGCGGTTCAGAGGGATGAGGACTGGGAGCTATGGTACCCAGACATACTAAGAAAGGAAGATTTGCGAAAAGAATTTGGAACTGCTGATGCAAATGAAGTGTTAAACATTCTAAGAAAACGGGATGACTTTGTGGAAATAGATCTATCCAAAAGAAGTTTCTATCACTTTCCAGAAAAAACGTACTTTTATGTTACTAACAAAGATGAGTTTCGCAAGAGGAAGGTTTATAAAACTATTAAGGCGAAGGCGCTCTGGGACAAAATTGTTCATAATGCTTGGGCATCTGCTGAGCCTGGTGTGATATTCTACTCAACTATGAAAAAAATGTCTACCTCTGAATACAATGACATGTACGTGTTAACTACCAATCCTTGTGTTACGGGGGATACTAGGATTTCAACGGAGTTTGGACTTGTTAAGGTAAAAGAGCTTTATGATATCGGTATTCCTTTCAAGGCAGTTTTTGATACCCGGACTGACAAGCAGAGAAGGAAAAAAGGTTGTGCGTTAGCAGAATGTGTTCCTATGTTCAAAACTTCGGATGGTGCTAAAGTCTATAAGGTTGAGACTTCAGCAGGATACGAGATAAAAGCTACAGAGTGGCACGAATTTTATGTTGTTGAACCCGAGAAAAGGTCTACAAAAGGGGGATATAGTGTTGTCAAAAAGCAATTAGCTGACTTGAGAATTGGTGATTGCTTAATGGTGCAATCAGGAGAGGGAGAGTGGGGAAGGAATGGCTATTATGAACTTGGCTTAGTTATAGGGGCTATATGCGGTGGAGTTAGGAAGTATCATGGGAGTGGAAAGATTGAGGAAGCACTTGATGACGAAGTTTGGGCTATTGAAGATTTTAGGAGGGCAGTAAGTGAAGTTGTGAGGACAAGTTACACAAGTGTGGAAGAAACACCTGAGATAGTTTGTAGTAGCGAAAGCAATCTTGCTGTTAAGGAAAAGTCTAAACTTAGCGTATACAAGAAGCTAGAGAGGGTACTTTCAGAACTTTACTGCTTTGGAGAAGAAAATGGATTTAGAGTCCCTGAGGTAGTGTGGAAAGGAAGTAGAGACAGTGTAGTAGGATTCCTAAAAGGCATATTCAGCGTGAGTGGTGATCTAAGGATAAGAGAGAAAAATTCAGAAAGGATTAGTGTTTTCTTACTTCTAAAAGAAAGGGAAACACTAAAGGATATCCAGATACTACTTGCCAACTTTGGTATATTTTCAAGGATACGTTGTGTTTCATTGACGAGCTGGGAAGATTGGAGTTTGGAAGGAAAGAGGTTTGAAAAACTTGGAATTAGTGGATACCTTCTGCTCATAACTGGTAGTAGTGCAGTTAAGTTTATGCAGGAGATTGGGTTTTTACAGGAGGATAGAAATGAAAAGTTTAAGAGATGGTTTGGTGAGGGTAAAGAAACTGTTAGGAAAGAGGAGAGTTTCACAAGTAAAGTGAGGAGCATAGAGTATTTGGGTATAGAGCCTGTCTTTGATACTACACAATTTTATAACCACTCTCTTATATTCAACGGTATAGTTACTGGTAATTGCAGTGAGATTTCGCTTGAGCCTTATGGTGATTGTTGCCTAGGTAATATAAATCTTGAGAGATTTGTTCTAAATGAGTTTCAAAGCGATGCTGAGATAAACTGGGACGATCTTGAAAAAGCGGTTAGATATACTGTTAGGTTTCTTGACAATGTTCTTGAGTATAACAAGGATAGACATCCTCTTAGGGAGCAGTCTGAGGCATCAATGAGGAGTAGGAGGATAGGGGTAGGTTTCACAGGACTTGGTGATATGCTTATCAAGATGAGGATAAAGTATGACAGTGAAGAAGCTATAGATTTTGTCAATGATCTTTTCAATAAAATAAAGCATATAGCCTATGATGAGAGTGTGAATTTAGCTAAGGAAAAAGGACCCTTTCCAAATTTTGATGCCAAAAAGCATCTAAGGTCACCTTTTATAAGGAAGCTTGATAGGTCTCTTCAGGAGAAGATAAAGGAGTATGGGCTTAGAAATGTTGCTCTTCTCACGGTTCCTCCTGTTGGCAGTGGTGCTTTGCTTGCAGGTGTAACTAGTGGAATTGAACCTGTTTTTGCCCTTTCATACATAAGAAGAAGTGAGTCTCTAAGCCAAGAGTTTTTCAAGGTATATCATCCTCTTGTTAAAAAGTATATGGAGAAGTTTGGGATAGAGTATGAGTCTCAACTACCAGATTTCTTTGTCACTGCTCATGAAATAGAACCGTACTTTAGGGTAAAGATGCAGGCAACTATTCAGAAACATATAGACCATAGCATATCTTCTACGGTGAACTTACCTGAATCTACTTCTGAAAAGACAATAAGCGACATATATTTCTACGCATGGAAACTGGGTTGTAAGGGTATAACTGTGTATAGAGAAGGAAGTAGAGAAGGGGTGTTGATAACTGAAGATCAGTCAAAGAAGAAATCCAAAGAGAAACAAGAGTTTAAGAGACCTAGGATACTTTCGGGGGAGACACTTAAGTTTAAGCTTCCACAGGGAACATTGTATGTTACGGTAAACAAAGACTCGGATGGGACTATAAAGGAGGTTTTTATAAATATTGGGAAAAGCGGTGGAAACGAAAAAGCTGATGCGGAGGCAATTGGTAGGCTTATAAGTATATATCTACAGAGTGGAGGTAACGTTGAAGATGTGATAAAACAGCTTGAAGGGATAAAGGGGGAAGAGACATTCTGGGACCAAGGTATGGCACTTCATTCCATTCCAGATGCTGTAGCTAAAGCTTTATCAATAATACATAGAAGTTCTTATGAAGAGAAAATATCTTACCAAGAAATACAGGTAAGCAAGCAGATATCGGAACCTTTCAAGGGCAACGGGGATTTGCAGGAGAGAATAAATTCGGAGGCTAACCCTAAGATGGCGAAATGTCCTACCTGTGGAGAAAGAACGCTTGTGAATGAAAATGGGTGTTTTGTTTGCAAGTCCTGCGGGTATACAAAGTGTTCTTGAGCTAGTAAGAATAGACAAACAAATACATAAGAGGTTATAATGCTTATAGGAACGCTTCAGATTCATCTGTCTTTGCCTTCAAGGACACTTAAAGAGAAGAGGAGGATAGTAAATAGCTTGAAAGATAGAACGAGAAGTAAGTTTAATGCATCTGTTGCAGAAGTAGAATATAATGATGATTGTCATAATGCTCTCATAGGTATAGCGGTGGTTTCTAACAACGGAAACCACCTTAATTCGGTCCTATGTTCTATAATAGATTTCATAAACGCCGAGTTTCCGGGCTTGATGAGTGACTACAAAGTAGAAATATTATGATTTATCTCCTTTTGACGTTTTTATCGCTTTTGGTAGGTTCAGGTTTAGGAATATTTTTTTCTACCTACTACTATCCAAATATACTTTCGCTTTTTGTTGTAAAAAATTTCTTTTATATTCTTCCTATTGTTGTTATACCTTTCATTGTCTTTGTTATATCAAGAAAGAATAGTTTCCTTATGGTATCCATAATTTTAGTTCTCTTGTTTCTCTCGTTCTCCTATACTTCTATTAAAGCGAAGCAGAGACTTGATAATTTGCTAAAGGTTCAGTCTCAAGATTTTCTAAGTGGTAGGGTGAAGATAAGTTTTCTAAATAAGGTTTTTGTTGAGACATCTAACTTTAACGTAGTGGTTTATCTAAGGGAGTTTGATGAAGAGTTTACTTCGTTGGGTTCAGAAGTTATAGTTTCAGGGAGAGCTAGACACATTTATCACTATTTGACCAATAGAAGTATGTTTGGTTACTTTTTGTATTTACTGGGTAATAATGTTCCCTATGTAGTGTATACCGAGGATGATAGTGTTGGTGAAGTAGTTCAGTCTGGTTCTCCTTTTATGGAGTTGGTAAATCGTATAAGACAGGATATTTATAGAAAATTTTCAATCTACCTACCTCACACTTCGTTTATTTCCGCATCTCTTATAATTGGTGAATCTTCTGATATATCAAAGGAGTTTAAGGAGAGTATAAGAGTTTCTGGAATTTCGCATATATTTTCCGTTTCAGGCTTTCATGTAGGTATAATAGTAATAGCTTTTGTGTTACTTCTTAATACCTTGAGAGTTCCGAGATTTCTGCAGTTTTTGGTAGTTTCTGTGTTTTTGGTGGGGTATAGCTTGATGGTTGGTTTAAAGCCACCGGTTGTTAGAGCGTCGGTTCTTGCATCTCTTATTCTGTTGGTTAGAGCTTTTGACTTGTCTCCTAATTATTTGAATCTAACTCTTGTTTTAGGTATTGTTATGTTGGTTTTAGATCCTTTCCTGTCAGTAGATGTTGGGTTTATTCTCTCATTTTTTGCAATAGTGAGTATGATACTTTTTTCAAGATACGTAGACGATCTTATCATCCTTCTTTTCAACAAGGTGGGGATTGAGCCTAGTAAGGTTGTTAAAGGGATAGTGTCTTTATTTTCTGTTTCCCTGACTGCTGTGTTGTTTACTCTACCGGTTGTGCTTCTTTGGTTTGGAAATTCGCCTATGATAGGTATTTTTTCTTCAGTGGTATTGGTGCCGTTATCATCTGTTATTATAGTTGGTGGGGTTCTTTCTTATATTATTAGTTGCTTTCTACCCTTTGTTGGTGAGTTTATGTTTAGGACTGTTAACTTTCTCAATCTAGTGTTTATTGTCATTACTGAGATGTTTTCAAGAGTGCCTCTGGTTGTGAATATTTCTTTTGATAACCTATTTCTAACTGCTTTTGTTGTTTCTTTTTACTATTTTGTTCTGATTTTGTTATTTCTGCTTGTTGCGAATATTGGAAGATTTATAAAAGTATAGTGGGATTGTTTGGGGGAATAGGTGGGTAGGAGGAAGGAGAGGCTAGACATAGTGATGGTGAGTAAGGGGTTGGTTGGTTCTAGAGAGAGTGCGAAGAGGATGATAATGGCTGGAATGGTAATGGTAAATGGACAGAAGGTTCTCAAACCTTCTCAAGAAGTGAGTGAAAGTGATGTTATAGAAATTTTGGAAAAGCCTAAGTATGTGAGTAGGGGAGGGTTTAAGCTAGAGGGAGCTTTGGAGGATTTTGGTATTGATGTAAGTGGTAAGGTGTGTTTGGATGTAGGGGCGTCAAAAGGGGGATTTACTGACTGTCTTCTACAACGAGGGGCAAAACTTGTTTATGCGATTGATGTTGGGTATGGTCAGCTTGATGTATCTTTAAGAAGCAATCCCAAAGTAGTGCTTTATGAAAAGACAAACGCTAGGTATATAGACAAATTAGTTAAGGAGGGGAAAATAAAGTTTAGTGAGTCGGTAAATATCGTCGTAATGGATGTTTCGTTTATCTCTGTAAGGAAGATAATACTTCCAGTAGCTAAAGTGGTTTCAGGAAAGGTGGAGTTTTTGGTGCTTATAAAACCTCAGTTTGAGCTGGAGCCGAAATATGTTGGTAAGGGGGGGATAGTTGATGAAAAGTATCACCACCTAGCAATTGATGCAGTAAAAACTTTTGTTGAATCGGAGGGGTTTAAAGTAATTGGTGTTGTTCCTTCAAGGATAAAGGGTATGGATGGAAACCAAGAGTATTTTATATACTTTGTTTCGTAAAACTTGTTATAATTATCTTTTTCAGTTGCACTGTGTGATATGGTGAGTGGTAAACTCGGTCTTGAGGAGATTGTTGGAAAGGTTTATAAGTAGCAAATTGCATAAGCTAGAGGAGGACTTTTAGAATCTGTTGTAATAGTTATGGTAATACTTTTGAGAGTTCACTTGGTGGTGGTTTTTCTTTTGTTTTGTGTTTTTTCTTGGTCCAAGAGTTTATACTCGGTTTATATTTCTGAGGGGATGTCGTTTTACAAGCTTGGGGAATATGAAAAGGCTGAGGAAAATTTTCAGAGAGCTAGGGAACTTAACCCCTATGATCCTCTACCTTACCGGATGATAGGGTTGTGCAACTATCGTAAAAATCAGTTGGACGAGGCTGTTAAGTATCTTTGCATTTCACTTACTTTAGAGGATGCAGACAATGTTATTACACTTTCAATAATAGGTAACATATACTATAAACAGAAGAAGTATAACAATTCGGTGATAGTGTATAGAAGGTTAGCATCTTTTACGAATTCTGCTTTTGTTTTTTATAGGTTGATGCATTCTTTGGAGAGGGTAGGTAAACTTGAGGAAGCAGTGAGGGTTGGAGAAGATTTTCTGAAGTCTTGTAGCTGGGAGGATTTTGACGAGAAGGTTT
>JBCNVF010000037.1 GCA_039630355.1 Brevinematia bacterium | reverse complement strand
CTTCTTCACGCTTTCTTAACTTACCCAGCTCTTCAAGATCTTTTCTCAACCCTTCCGTCTTTCCCTTAAGCTCCGCAATTTTATTATTCATATCCTTAAGATTAAGACTCTTAAGATCATTAATCTTCACCTCTTTCTCCTTTATCTCCTCACTCACTTTTGAGATAGCCTTTATCACATCTTCCCTATTTTCAAAACTACGTCCTACTATTCTTTCTCCTTCCGTTCTAAGCTTATTCTTCAATTCAACGTAAGTGCGCTCCAAGTTATTATACTTTTCCTTCAATATCTCATACTTCGTAGATACTTCTCTCACCTTCTCAAGTTTGTCCTCAAGCTCTTTCTTTTTATCCGAGATGTGATTCTTTAAATTTTCTGCCTCTTTACAGGAGAGTGGTAAAATTAAATTTTCTGCCTCTTCACGGGAGAGTGGTAAAATTTTAATCTCATTCCTAAGACTATTTCTAATAGTCTCTATTTCTTTCTCTAGTTTATCTATATCGCTTGCGTTTTTCAAAATCCCAGATATATCATTTATCCTTCTAAGGATTTTATCTTTTCTCCCTTTAATTTCTTCAACCCTCTGTTCAATACTATTTAAAATATCATTCTTTACTCTCTCTACATCCTCAACAGTGTAGGACTCAGACTCAATCTCCTGAAGTTTTTTCTCAATTTTTGGAAAATTTAAATTTTTACATTTTCCTTAATTTCTCCAAGTAAACTGGACAGTTCTTCTTCAAGTTCCTTAATCTTATTCTCATCTTCAGAATAATTACTGCATTTGTTTAATCTTTCACTTATCTTGGCTTTGATTCTTCTGTATATTCTAAGTTCCGGAAATATTTCCTCTAGTATTTCTCTTCGCTGTCTTGGATCATCACTTTTTAGAAATGCTGAGAACTGCCCCTGCGGGAGAACAATAGAGCGTGTAAAAAGTTCATAATCGCACTTCAAAAGATTTTCTGATATTTGGTCGCTTAACTCTCTCCTACCACCCCCTTTCTCTTTACCATCTTCTTTAATTTCAACAGAATATTCGTTATTTCTACCTATAACCTTCAAGATTCTTTTCACGGAATAAGTTATATTCCTAGAGCTATCTGAAATTTCAAAAACAATCTCTGAAAAGGTTTCCTCATCTTCCAGAGCATCAAGTCTGCGTACTGAACTAATCTCCCTAGACTGATACCTAAGCACTTTCTGATACAGCGCAAAAACAATTCCGTCAAGCAATGTGCTTTTACCAGAACCGGTATCTCCGATTACCAATATGATAGGTGAATCCATCAAATTTCTGAGATCTAACGTACAATCTTTGTAAGAACCAAAGTTTTTCAACCTAATCTCTTTCAGTTTCATAAAAGTTCGACATTAATCCTTAATTCCTACGATTTTCTTTACTGCCTCTTGTATATCTGGAGGAATGATGAGAATTGTAGAATTTTCAGATTTCGCAATTTCCTTTAAGGCATTTATATACTCCTTTGCTACAAAATACATCATAGAAGAGACTCCTCCTTCGCGTATCGCCTGTGCAACAAGTCTTATAGCATTTGCATCCGCTTGTGCAAGTCTTTCTCTAGCTTCTGCTTCTCTTTGTGCAGACTCTTTCAAAGCCTCAGCCTGAAGAATCGTAGCTCTTCTCTCCCTTTCAGCTTTCATTTGTAAAGTCATAGCACTTTGTATATCCGCAGGAGGTGAAATATCTTTTATCTCAACCCTAGTTATCTTAGTGCCCCATTCATCAGTTGCTAAATCTAACTCTCTACCTAGCTCTTCATTTATCTGCGCCCTTGAAGAAAGACTCTCATCAAGAGTAAGCTTTCCCATTATAGAACGCAAGTTCGTCATCGTAAGCTGTTCTATTGCTCTGCTTAAGTTAACAACACCATACGCTGCCCTTTTAGGATCAACAACTTTGTAGAACACAACAGCATCAACTTCCACGGTAGCATTATCTTTGGTTATTATCGTCTGCTTAGGTAGATCAAGAACTTGCTCCATCATATTTATTCTATGATGAACTTGGTCAAGAATTGGAAAAATCAAATTCAGCCCAGGCTGTAACACCCTGTGAAATCTACCAAACCTCTCAACAATATAATTATACCCCTGTGGTACAGTCTTAAGACCAGACATAACTACAACAACAACACCAGAGAGAATGATTATCAAGAATATCAGTATAGAATTCATAAGTCCTCCCTCCTAACTAAATCTAATTATAAACCCCAAAATTAAAGGCTTTCAACAAACCAAAACATTACAATAAAGCTCAATCTCCATTAGGCCAGTAACAGAGTTCTAACCTCTTACTTTACTCTTCTGACTTTCGTCGGTCACAGAACCCTACCCTACTCTCCACCACCATCTCAACCACTTTCATCAGGTTTGTCACACTCTTAAGCCTGCAGTGTATGCTAGAACGTGGACATTTATCTACTGTTTCCTCAAACTTGAAAGACTCTGGTGGATTTTTGTAAAATTATATTAGGAGCAGGTGGGTATGAAAGACTTTTTTGAGAAGCTTATAGACTACGATGGTAACCATTATGAACTAGCAGTTGCTGCATCCAAAAGAGCAGCTTTTCTTGTAAATAAGAACATAATACCAAATACTTCAGAAAAGCCTGCGGTGAAAGCCTTGTATGAGATTTTAACAAAGGAAGTTGAGATTTTAGATACATCAAAAGATACAGAGCTTGAAGAAGAGTAATTTTGTGCCGAGATGGTGGAATTTGGCAGACACGCTACCTTGAGGGGGTAGTGCCCGCCAAGGGCGTGCGGGTTCAAGTCCCGCTCTCGGCAAATAAGCCGATGTAGCTCAGCTGGCTAGAGCAACTGACTTGTAATCAGTAGGTCGTGGGTTCAAGTCCCACCATCGGCTCAGAACTTACCTCTACACCACTGGAACACTCTTAAAGCTTTCCTCAAGTTCCTCATCACTAGGTTCGTGATCTGGTAGCCTTCCATATAGGTAATCATCATAGGCCTTAAGATCAAAATGCCCATGCCCTGAAAGGTTGAAAAGTATAACTTTCTTCCTATTCTCTTTTTTTGCTGAGATTGCCTCATCAATTGCTGCTTTTACTGCATGGGCAGTCTCAGGAGCGGGTAGTATTCCTTCAGTTCTGGCAAACAAAACCCCAGCCTCAAAAACTTCATTCTGTGTGTAAGCCACTGCTTCTATGATCTTCATTTCATAAAGCTTACTAACAATAGGGGCCATCCCATGATATCTCAACCCACCAGCATGTATCGCAGGGGGCAGAAAAGTATGCCCAAGCGTGTGCATCTTGATAAGCGGAGTCATACCCGCAGTATCTCCAAAGTCATAAGCATACTTTCCTCTAGTCACCGAAGGACAGGATTTCGGCTCAACAGCAACAATCCTAACATTCTTCCCATTTAGCTTATCGAAAACAAAAGGCAACGATATTCCTCCAAAGTTCGACCCACCACCTATACACCCAATCACAACATCCGGATACAACCCCTCAATCTCCAGTTGTTTCTTCACCTCAAGCCCTATTATCGTCTGATGTAACAAAACATGGTTTAAAACACTCCCTAGAGAATAGTTGGTAAACTTATCATTCACCGCCTCTTCTATCGCCTCACTTATTGCTATTCCTAGACTCCCAGGATTATTAGGATCTTTCTCCAAAACTCTCCTACCAAACTCTGTTCTATTAGAAGGACTTGGAAAGATTTTACCTCCCCATGTCTCTATCAAAATCCTTCGGTAAGGTTTGTTCTCATAACTCGTTTTGACCATGTAAACCACAACTTCTAGTCCAAATAAAGCTCCGGCAAACGCTAAAGCACTACCCCACTGCCCAGCACCTGTTTCAGTAGAAAGCCTTTTTATACCAGAAATCTTATTGTAGTAGGCCTGAGCAATAGCAGTATTAGGCTTGTGTGAGCCAGGAGGAGAAATTGACTCGTTTTTGAAGAGAATAATAGCAGGTGTATCAAGATACCTTTCAAGATTATACGCCCTATGAAGCGGTGTCGGCCTCCACAAAAGATACCTCTTGAGAACTTCATCAGGTATCTTTATCCACCTCTCAGCTGAAACCTCCTGCTCTATAAGAGGAGCAGGAAATATAGCCTCCAGTTCAGAAGGAGAAATAGGCTTCTTCGTAGCAGGATTCAACGGTGGTTCTAACTTCTCAGGAAGATCAGCTAGAACATTATACCACTCCTTAGGAATCTCACTCTCAGGCAATATCACTTTATTCATCTATTCCCTCCTACAAACTAATCCAAATTATAATCTACCTCTAACACAGATTCAAGCTTACAATCTCAAGAGCAATAAACTCCAATTTCTATCAGGTGAGTAGTTAAGATTTACCTTCTTGTTCACTTACTCCTTCGTTTCCAAACAACATTTGCTAGTTACAAAACTTTACCCCAAACCGAGACTTTTGGGTGCTTATTAAGAAAAGTGTCTACACAAGTCACAGAGACTGTAAGAGAAAAACTACGCCTAACTGTTGAATTTTGGAATTCATTGAACCACTTTCTTCAAAAATTGAAAGCAGAGTTCAGAGCAATTAACATTTAGCTATGAAAAAATATTTTCCGTTACTCACTCTATGTATCCTCACTATCACCCCAGCCTGCAATATAATGCTGGAGGAGAAATATGTTTTTGATAAAGACTTCCTGTTTGACGATTTCAACGAACTCAACCCAGAAGTATGGGAAAAAATAGACAATACACACTTAGCTTTCTCTAGTCTAAAAAAAGACAATGTACTCATCTCAAACGGAAACCTAGTGATAAAAATTCCTCAAAACACAACCGAGGGTGGGGGAATACTCTCCCTTAAGAAGTTTCCATACGGTAAGTTCTCAATATATGCTCTAAATACCCTAACAAATGTGGTATCAGAACTAGAGATTAACTCCCGATCGGCAAATCTTAAAGTGTCCCTGAGATACTATTTCCTAAATAGCCATAACACAAACATAGTTGAATGTGAAGTAATCTCTCCACTCACTAACATTACAGTGATTCTCTCCAACTCATTCAGAAGCAACAAAGTTTTGCTAACTATTAAGACACTTCAGGATAAAGTCAGTGTGTTTTTTGATAGCTCTGAGATACTCAATTTCACAAATTCAACTCAGATAGAGTATGTTGAAGTTAGAATAAGTAGTTATCTGAGAGAATACGACACACAACCGTTCAACAGAGAAGTACTGGTGGATTATTTTTCATATGAAAGGAACTAAATTTTCTTTCGCTTGAGTAACTTCTTAGAAACTTGAACTATATTCTTCCAGTCCAATCCAAAGTATTCAAGCAATTCATAAGGTTTTCCAGAAACACCAAACTCATCATTAACAGCTATAAATTCCATCGGGGTAGGTCTTTTTGTAGCTAGAAACCTAGCAATCATACTTCCAAGTCCATTGGTTATCTCATGCTCCTCTACTACCAAAATTGCACCTGTTTCCTCAGCGGATCTTAAAACTATTTTCTCATCAAAAGGCTTTATTGTGCTCATATTTACGACTCTTGTTGAGATTCCTTCTTTTCTCAATTCCTCCGCAGCTTTAAGGCTTTCTGAAACTGTTATGCCATAAGATATAATGGTAAGATCCTCACCTTCCTCAAGAACTGAAGCTTTTCCAAATTCAAATCTATCGCTCTCTGAGGTTATAATAGGATATGGTGCTCTACTCAATCTTACATAGAAAGGCCCATACTCATTTGCTACAAATCTTGTTATTCTTCTTGCCTCAAAGTAGTCTACAGGACAAAGTACTCTCATATTTGGCAGAACTGACATTATAGCCACATCTTCAAGAGACTGTGCAGTTGCACCATCTTCCCCAACAGTAACACCAGCATGCGAAGCACATAACTTGACATTAAGGTTACTATAACAGACAGAAATTCTTATAAAATCGTAAGCTCTATTCGTCAGAAAAACCGCAAAAGATGTTACAAAAGTAGTAAAACCTTCTTTAGCAAGCCCAGCTGCAATTCCCACCATATTCTGTTCGGCAATTCCCACATTATAAAACCTATTGGGAAACTTGAACTTAAAATACTCAGCTCTAGTTGAGTCCTCAAGATCCGCAGAAAAAACTATTATTTTCTCATCCTCATACCCAAGTTCCACAAGCTCTTCACCAAACCCATCTCTAGTAGGTCTAGGCTGAGGTTGACTCATACCGTATTTCCTCCCTTTATCTCAGCTAAGGCTTTTTCCAGTTCCTCCTTAGTCGGAGCTCTACCGTGATAAGTATGCTTAAACTCCATAAACGATACTCCCTTACCCTTTATAGTATTAGCAACTATTACTGTAGGCCTACCTCCTCCCTTACTGCTAGTAAACGCATCCAGAGCATCAAAAACTTGCTCAAACTTATGACCATCTATCTCTATATAATTCCACCCAAATGACTCCCACCTATCCTTTAGTGGTTCTATACTCAAGATCTCATTGACAAATCCATTCTCCTGAACCTTGTTGTAATCTATGATCGCGCAAAGGTTATCTATCTTATGATGTGAAGCAAACATAGCAGCTTCCCACACACTTCCCTCTTGTACCTCACCATCGCCAAGTATTACATAAACATCAAAATCCTTCTTCTTATATCTTGCTGCAAGAGCCATACCTATACCAGCAGATAGCCCCTGTCCCAGAGAACCAGTATTAAATTCTATTCCAGAAACACCAGTGTAAACATGTCCCTGAAATACCGAACCAAAGCGCCTAAACCCTTTCATAAGGTCATCTTCACTAAAAAAGCCAGCCTTAGCAAGTGTAAGATACACTACTGGTGTAGCATGTCCCTTTGAAATAACAACCCTATCTCTATCCTCCCACAAAGGATTTCTAGGATCATACCTCAACTTATAAAAGTATAGTGACAACATTATTTCAACCAATGACATAGAACCTCCAGGATGACCACTACCAGCATAATATGTCATGAGAAGTATCTTTTCCCTAAACTCTCTTGCCATATCTTTCAACACCGAAATATCAACCTTCTGTCCCACCATCTTCACCTCCGGCGTTACATTGAATTATAAAAATTAGACCAGCTACTTAAAAACTCAAGAAACCTAATTCCTAAAACCTCCTAACCTTACTCAAAAACCAAACTACTCTCAACCTCCATAACCTCACTTACAGAGCTCTAAGACTTACCACAAAATTGCAAATCTCTATTATCATTCTTGCTGAACCAAAGCATAAGCTTCTATCACATCTCCTTCCTTTATGTCGTTGAAATTCTTGAAGGCTATTCCACACTCAAATCCCTCTCTTATTTCACTCACATCATCCTTAAGATGTTTTAAAGAGAGAATTTCTCCATCAAATATAAGAGCATTATCCCTGTATATCCTCACCTTAGACTTTCTTTGTATTACTCCATTTCTCACATAGCAACCTGCTACATTTCCAACACCACTTATCTTAAAGACTTTTCTCACTTCAGCCACACCCAGAACCTTTTCCTCAAACACAGGTTCCTTCAAACCTTTCATCTCCCTCTTAACATCTTCTATTATTTCGTATATGATGTTATACTTCTTTATTCTAACCTTTTCCCTCTCTGCAAGTTCGCCCGCCTTAGGACCTACTTTGGTTCTAAAGGCTATTATTGACGCTTGACCAGCGGAGGCTAACATCACATCGCTTTCATTAACTTGCCCTACTCCCCAATGCACTACCCTAACAGAAAATTCATTGTTTGAGAGCTTTTCCAAAGAATACTTTATAGCCTCTACACTCCCAAATACATCCCCCTTAACTATATACTTCATCTCCTTAATCTCTTCAAACGGATTAACTTCTGCTCTTAAGCTCTTTATATTCTCAATCCTAGAGTAGTACCTTCTCTTTTCCGCTATTTCCCTTGCTACCTCTTCGGACTCAACAACGTTGAACTTATCACCAGCATTAGGAAGCTCATCCACTCCAACAATCTCTCCAGGAAACCCAGGAAGTATTTTTTCTACCTTCCTGCCTTTATCGTCAAATATAGCTCTGACTTTACCACTAGTAGTACCTACCACAAAATTATCTCCAACTTTGACTACACCATTTCTAACCACTACGGTAAAAACTATCCCTCGTCCCTGTTCAACCTTGCTCTCTATAACAAATCCTACACCTTTCTTATGATAATCTGCCTTAAGCTCCATCAATTCCGCTTGCAAAAGCACCGCCTCAAGAAGTTTATCAATATTTAGTTTTTTCAAAGCCGATATCTCAACATAAATCGTATCACCACCCCAATCATCAGGTATAAGACCTAACTCACTAAGCTGATTCTTAACTCTCTCTGGATTAGCTCCCGGAACATCAATCTTGTTTATCGCAACAATTATAGGAACCTTTGCATCTTTAGCATGATTCAACGCTTCAATTGTCTGTTCTTTCACTCCGTCATCCGCTGCAACAACAAGTATAACTATATCAGTAACCTTTGCACCTTTTGCCCTCATAGCTGTAAAAGCTTCATGTCCGGGAGTGTCTATAAAGGTTATCTTGTTGCCATTTACTTCCACGACATATGCACCTATGTGCTGAGTAATTCCTCCCGCCTCAGTTTGAGCAACATTGGTATTCCGTATTGCATCAAGAAGAGTAGTCTTCCCGTGATCAACATGCCCCATCACAGTAACAACAGGTATTCTAAAATCTACATACCTCTCATCATCAGGTTCCTCAGACACATTTATCTCATCAAATACCGACTTAACCTTAACTTTCGTCCCAAACTCCTCTGCAACAACTGTTGCAGTATCAGAATCTATTTTATCGTTTATCGTTACTGACAAACCAAGCTTACCAAGAATCTCAATAAGATCAGAAGCCTTCACATTCATCTTCTTAGCAAGATCTCCAACAGTTATAACATTGTATATCTCTATTTCCTCAGGAACCGCGTAGGTCTTCTCCTTCTGCTTCTTTAGAAGCTCAACATCTAATTTAGATTCAAAAGATTCCTCCTCCAATGTCTCAAACCTATACGAATCTTTCCTAGATCCTTTAAAACCCTTCTTGCCAGTAGCTGGAAGCACAGGAGTAGTACTAGGCTTTTGAAATCTCTGGAAAGAAGGATGCTTTGGTTTCTCCCTATAAACCTGCTTATCAAAAACCCTTTGCCCAACTATCTGAGTTTTCTCTCTCTCAACTACTTTCCTCTCAGCTCTCTCACCAAATCGCCTACCTCTATCCCCTTTACTTTCACTATCCCTGTGTCTCGTATATACCTTATCTCTCCTACCTCCCTCCCACCCTACCTTTTTATATTCTCTCACTCTCTCCCCATTCACAGCATAAGACCCCGAAAGTTCGTCCACTAAAGGCTTAACCTCACTATCTATCCATTCTTTCTGTCTTTTTTGAGCCTGAAATACCTGTTTTTGTTGCTCCTCTCCTAATTCCTCCCCAGCCTCAACACTTCTCTCCTCTTCCTTCTGTACCAACTTCTTCTTTATTTTTATCTTTATCTTTTTCTTTTCAATCATTACCCTTCCTCCTCAACCTCTATCTCTATATACTCATTGATTATCTTATTTATGTGAGATATCTCCCTAGAAGAAAAGCCTAGAGATTTAAGATTGTCAAGATTCTCCAATAAGCTACCTATTGTTTTTATATTACTAGCCTTAAGTTTGTCAAGAACATCTTTGTCAAATGGCAAATAATCAACATAGGTATTCTCATTTATCTCATCTTCTTCAATAAAAATCTCCTTTCTCTGCAACGATTTCTCTTCCTGAACTAGCATTACCTTAACATCTTTACCCACCATTTGTGAAAAAAGCTTCACATTCACTGAGTTTTTACCCAAAACGCTAAGAAAAGACTCATATATTTTCACCAAAATTTCTCTTTCCCTCTCTTCCACTGAATACACCGCATTTCTACCAAAAACATTTCTCGCGAACTCTCTTACATCATTACTCCACAAAACCACATCTATCTTTTCTCCACTCACCTCTTTTGAGACACTTATTATCCTACTTCCCCCAACCCCTATGCAAGCACCAACAGGATCAACTTCTGGAAAGACCGAATACACTGCAACTTTTGACCTCTCACCCGGTATTCTACCAATAGCCTTTATCTCAACTATACCTTTACTCACCTCGGGTATACTACTATAGAATAGCTTCTTGATGAACTCAGGAGTCGTTCTAGAAAGAAGAAGTTTAGACTCTTGACGCACAGATCTTCTGCTAGACACTTCCTGAGATTCTTGCGGGTTTAGTATATCAATAAGCACTGCTTTTATGATATCCCCAGTTTTAAATAGCTTGTGATCTTCTGGCATAAGATGCTCAAAAGTGATTACCCCATCTACCTTAAAACTACCAAAATCTATCACAACATCAATATTTCTCCCCTTCATGCTACTAATCTTACACTGTAAGATATCTCCTATCTTTGCCCTGAATATTGAATTCACCTTATCTCTCTCCATCTCAGCCTTTTGTGAAAGTAAAACATTTCTTATAACTTCAATAGCTTGTCTACTGAACTTGTTGGGCATCACCGGCACTTCAACTTTATCACCAGCCTTAGGAGACTTTAAAAACTTCTTAGCATCCTCCACAGAAATCTCAAGCACCGGATCTCTAACTTTGTCTACAACAGTCTTTAAGGAAAGTATCTCAACCTTCTTACTTTCCTCACTTATCCTGAAAACCATGTTTTCATAATCCTTACCATATTCCTTCTTATACCCTGCTAAAAGAGCCTTCTCCAACATCTTATGAACTATGTCTTCTGGTAGATCCATCTCTTGAAGTATCTTCTTCAGATTATCAAACACCATCCTATTCACCCCCAAAGTATTTCCCCACATCAAAATAAAGCTTTGTATAAACTATATCCGAAAAATCAACCCAAACCTCTCTTCCGTTGATTTCAAACTTAACAACATCATTGTCTATACCGATCAATTTACCAGTATTTACTTCTCTGGATAAGTTGTAGTTTTGAAAGTTATTAACCTTCACTTCTACCTCCCTACCAGTGAAAATCCTATACTCCCTTTCACTTCTAAAAACTCTATCAACACCCGGAGAGCTAACAACCAAATTATACCTAACAGGAATCGGATCCTCCATATCCAAAACCCTTGAAACAACACTTGATACCCTTTCACAATCCCTCAAAGATATGTTTCTCTCCCTTGAGTAAATCTCTATCTCTAAACTCAGAACTTTACCCTTCCTAACCTTCAATTCTACAAGCTCATACCCCATCTCCTCCACAATCTTAGTTATTCCAGGCAAAACTTTACTCCTTATCTCTTCGGCATCAACGTAAACGTGACTATTTCCAGCTTTCTCCCTAGAAGTCCTAGACATATTTATACTAAATTATATAAAATCTATGGTATTATATTCAAAAAAGAACTACCCGAAGTCTGATTAAACATTTGGTTACATCCTCTAACTCTAACTCCAGTCCAGTAAATTCCAAAATTTGAAAACCCTAGTGTAAGTTGTAGTAATACTGTACTGAAACTTAGTTTCTTTTCTTTTTCTGCTTTAAAAGCAAACTGTGCGAATTATACCAAAATATTTTGACTTTTCAAACTTCTTAACGGCAAAATAATGCATTAGTAAACTTCAAAAGCATCTCAGTCCTTTTCTAATAGTACTAGGTAAGAGTGGATACCAAAATATTTTTCAATTTGAACGGGTTTTAGCTCCTTTTTGAGAGATTGAAACCGGGCGACGGAAAGAGCATCCCGTAGAGTCTGCATAGTTTTAGCTCCCTTTTGAGGGATTGGAAACTGCGAGAATAGTAAGAAAGCTATCTCCAATTGCAAATTTTGGAATTTACCAACCTCAGCTCCTTTAACTTGATTCGTCCTACACCAAACTTAGAAAATAAAGATACACTAAATCTTTTGGAGAAAAATATGGAATGGGTTTACTCGGTTTTTGGCTACCTTGCAAAAGGTGGAATAATGATGATCTTTATCTTCCTTGCTTCAATTATCGGAGTTGCAATAGTCATAGAAAGATTTATATTCTTCTCCAAGGTAAAAAGCTCAATGAACAAACTATTCGCAGTAGCAAAGGAAAAAGTTAACAGAGGCAATGTAAGAGACATAATAGCAATATGTGATGCTGAAAAAAGTGTAGCATCAAATATTCTCAAAACAGCAGTAGAGGCATATCTAAAAGGTGCATCAAAAGAAGACATAGAAAACTCAATAGAAGATATTGCCAAAATAGAATTACCCATCCTTAACAGATATCTCTACCTACTTGGAACTATGGTAACAATCTCTCCTATGCTTGGACTATTAGGCACAGTCCTCGGTATGATTAAAGCTACCTCAGTCTTAGCAGAAAAGGGACTCACTTCACCATCTGAGCTTCTAGCAGGTATAGCAGAGGCTTTGATAACAACAGCAGCAGGCCTAATCGTCGCTATACCACTACTCATTCTATACAACTACTTAAGTAACAAGTGTAGAGAAATGATCGAGGAAATTGAGTCTAACGTGACAGAAATATTGTTAGTAATGTCATCAAACAAGAGCGTTTGGTAAGATGAAGATAAAAACATATCTAAAAGCGTCCATTATTATCTCAGGACTATCGTTTGTGATAATAGTAGCCTTGCTCTATTTCTCCACACTATTCCTAAACCAAAACCTTCCAGAAGAGAGGTTTAAAAGCTATCTCATATTCTTCGGTATCCCACTAGCTAGTATCTCAACTCTCTCCGGAATATTCATAACCTATGTATACTTTTTCAAGTATAGTAAATTCCTAAAAACTTACAAAGAAGAGTATGAGTTCTTCATTTCAAAGGTATTTAGTGACACAGAAATTAGAAAAACATCTTCCATTGAAAATCTTTTTAAGGGTCTAGAAAAAAAAGAGAGCGGAATTTATGAAATCATACCGCAGGAAGACGAGTTTGGAGAATTTGGAAGAATAATAAACTTTCTCCTGTCTAACCTCTACAGCCAAGATATTGAAAAAAGTAGACTTCTTTCCTTTCAAAAGGAAGTCATTAACAAATTACTAAGTTTCACAAATGTCCCGATAGTAATAATAAGAAAAACTCATAGGAAGAAAGGTAGCATAATCGTTAGCAACCTCAATTACGCGTTTTTAAAAACAATAAAGGCGGAAAACGTAGTAAAACTAGCATCAAAGCTTCTAGAAATCCTCAAAGTTAAACAGGCATCTGATAAATACCTATATGACTTAGTATTTGAAATTGTAAGAGCTGAAGATCTTGAAGGACTGAAAGAGATATTCATAGGTCAAGATATAGGTGTGGAAGAATTTCTAGTTGAAGTAGAGTGGTTTTTCTCACCTGCGGACGATAGAGCTAAAAAGATACTTCTACTGCTTAAAGATCTCGTCAAGGGAAGTGATTTAACAGAAATTGATCAAGAACTAGTTTTAGAAATCCTAGAATACGAGGAATATAGAAAAGAATTTTCACTTCCTGACTCAGTGTCCGTTGTGGAAGGCTTTATCAACATTGTAGCCCCTGAAGATGAAATCACCTTCGTCAGAAAAAAACAGGATCTATTTTACAGAGAAGGACTTAAGGTGAGAAAATTTAGATTTTTCCTTGCAAAAGACTCTTTCTCAAAAACTACGGGAGATACCATGTTTGACTCTACGATCACAATAGTCCCTGCAACTAGCAAGCATTTTTCTCCAGAAAGAATGCTGTTACTCTGTTTTGACAACATCTCCACAATCCAGTAGCACTCTCTCTAAAAATTCTCCCCTATACTAGACTTCTCTATAATCTTGATAAAGTCCGTTTCTTTCGCCTTGAGTAAGAGATCTTTCAAGCTTATATTCTCCAAATAATTCCTTATTACACTACCAAGATCATTCCAAATCTCAACTAACATACAGTTTTTAACCACAGGGCATTTCTTCTTATACGCAGAATTTAAACACCAAACAGGAACTATCTTACTATCCGCAGACTCAACTATTTCAAGCAAAGTGATGTTTTCATAACCATCTCTTAACACATACCCTCCTTTCACACCTCTAACGCTTTTCACTATACCAGATCTCTTGAACTTTATGAATATCTGTTCAATATACCTAAGAGGTATGTTCTGATTCTCAGCAACTTCGCTTAGTGAAATAGGCCACCTATCTTTATTCAACCCTATGTATATCACAGCCCTGAGACCATATAAAACCCTAGTAGAAAGCTTTATCATTAAAATCCCCCTATTAATTTAATACATAACACCTTGCCAGTCAATCCACCCAAAACTCAAACTTCATCAATGAGTGATTACAGAAAAGTGAAATACTCTAAAGGCCAGTTTTACAATAAGAATCAGCAAAGGTCCTAGTAAGGGGGGTGTTAGTATGGAAAAAGAGAGAGTAGCTCTGACTATAGCAGGTTCCGACAGTGGTGGCGGTGCAGGAGTCCAAATAGATCTCAAAACATTCAATGAAATAGGAGTATTTGGAGCAAGTGTCATAACCTCACTAACCGCCCAAAACACGCTAGGAGTTCAAGAAGTATACTACATTTCACCTGACTTCGTAAAAAAGCAACTTGAGTCTGTCTTTTCTGACTTAAATGTCCACTTTAGCAAAACTGGAATGCTTGCAACGCTTGAGATAGTTGAAGTTGTTATTGAATACATAGGAAAAATGCTGAAAAAAGACAGCCTCAAAGGTCTAGTAGTTGATCCTGTGATGAAAGCTAAAGGTGGTGAAAAGCTTCTAAAGGAAGAAGCAATCAGTGCACTAAGATCAAAGTTATTACCTCTATCACTTGTAGTAACTCCTAACATTCCAGAAGCTGAACTACTAACAGGTATGAAAATAAAAACAGAAAAAGATATGGAGAAATCTGCATTACTGATCCACAAAATGGGGCCAAGGTATGTAGTCATAAAAGGAGGACACCTTGAAGGAGAATATGCAACAGATATAATCTTTGACGGTTATGAATCCTACAAGCTTAGGTCAAAAAAGTACTTTAAAGACAGTGTGCATGGAACAGGGTGCTGTTTCTCATCAGCTATAACCGCATTTTTGACAAAAGGAGAAACCCCAATAAACTCTATAAGAAAAGCAAAAAAGTTCGTATCAAATGCTATAAAAAACGGAGTATTCATCGGAAACGGATTTAAAGTCCTCAAAACCTACTAACTAGCTCCTTATATCTACACTTTTGACTCTCACCTCTTCAGACTTATTCTGCGGAGTAGAAACATTCATATTAGCTATCTGTTCCCAAGCATCCCTAAGTTTACTAAGGATATTCACTACTTCAATAAGCATATTCTTATCTTTATCAATATTACCCTCAAATAACCTCCTACTACAGTAAAGGTAAATGGAATAGAGGTTATTTGCAATCTCACCACCTTTCTCAAAATCCAAAGAGCAAATAAGCTCAATCAACCCTTCCTGAGCCCTGGAAAGTTCCTTGTTCAGAAGATCGTATTTTCTACTCTCAAGGTGAACTATAGACTCGTTTATTGAAGATATTATGATATCATACAATATCACAATCAATCTTACAGGACTAGCAGTCTCAATCTGAGTTTCTTTATATTTCCTTGCGTAATTCATAAGTATATTTTCGGAAAGGCTACTCAGTTCTTGAAAAAATTTGCAAACCTAGTTTTCTTATGTCTCTAAAGCCGTTAAAAGACGGAGAGAACTTCCGGCTCCGAATCCGTTATTAGAATAGTATGTTCCCAGTGAGCTGAAGGTTTACCATCAACAGTACACACTGACCACCCATCATCAAGAATTTTGGTTCTGAAACTACCAGCAACTACCATAGGCTCTATCGCTATTGTCATGTTCTTTCTTAGTCTTACACTACCTCCCATCGGATAGTTAGGAATCGGCGGAGCTTCGTGCAAAAATTTCCCAATTCCGTGACCACTATAGCCTCTTATCACATCAAAACCATTCTTCCTAACGTATTCATATATAACCTTAGAAATGTCCACTACTCTCGTCCCCTCTCTACAAATATCTATAGCCAAATACAACGCCTCCCTGGTAACATCCGAAAGCTTCCTTTTGATAGCAGAAACTTCTCCAACAAAATATGTTCTGGCAGAATCACCATAATAGTTATCAAATACTACACCTACATCTATTGAAACTATATCACCATCTTTCAGCACCGTATCTTTTGAAGGAACTCCATGGATAACTACTTCGTTCACAGATGCACATATAGTGTAATCATACCTGATCACACTCTTGCCATTAGTTACCGCATACCCCTTGAATGCAGGTTTACCACCTTTGGACAATATGAAATCCTCAGTAATCTTATCAAGCTCTAAAGTTGTAATACCAGGCTTTATAAACTGCTCTAAATAAAAAAGTACCTGAGCAGCTATTCTTGAAGCCTTTCTTATCCTAGATATCTCAGGAGGCGTTTTTATTATTATCTCTCCTGACATACAACATCCCTCCAGTCAAACTAAAATCTACTTATTGACTTTTTCAATCCATTCCTATGTGCCTAAAGTAATACTATACCTTACTTAATCCAATGCACAATAGGTTATTATAACCTTCAAACTCTAACTTGTCAAATTTTGTAATTTCCCACCAAGCTTCAATTTCTTCAAACTACCCTCATCTCCAAATAAAGCATTACTTTAGAAGGAATAAAAAGCTTTTCAACTCCTAATGCTTTTCTCTACCAAAGCTGGTAGCTGACAAAGTAATAATTTGCGTATCTAGAAAAACTGATAGTAAAATTATCCAAAGGAGGTAAATATGTCGGAGAGACTTAAAGACACTATCGCTATCCTAATCGCAGTAATGCTCATAGCAAACATAATTTTAGGGATAGTTACAATCTCTTTAAACCTTAAGAAAGCAGACACATTTTCATCCGGATTGTCAGGACTTTTGGGCAACGTTGGCTTGATAAATGTAGAAGGAGTCATAACTTCCGAAGGAAGCAGTTACTACTCTTATGTTGATGCCGAGGAAGTAGCAAGAAAAATAAAAACCTTTGCTGAAACACCAACTATAAAGGCAATAAGAATCAATGTAACAAGTCCCGGAGGAACCGTAAGTGGTGCCGAAACAATAGTCTCAGCTCTTGACTACGCAAAAAGCAAAGGAAAGAAAATCGTAGTCTTTATGAAAGAGATAGCAGCCTCAGGAGGATACTACATATCCGCACCTGCAGACTATATAATAGCTTCAAGAGGCACTTTCACCGGAAGTATTGGTGTAATCGTTACATCTTTCAATATCAAAGGCCTATTTGATAAAATCGGAATAAAACCATACACATTCAAAAGCGGTGAATACAAGGACATCCTTTCACCTTACAGAGAAATCTCCGAACCCGAAAGCAAACTAATCCAAAGGATAATTGATACCTACTATCAAAGGTTCATTGAGGTAATCATGAAATACCGTGGAGACAAGATAAAAAAGAATGAACTTTTACAGATAGCAGATGGAAGAATACTAACAGAAAAAGATGCCTTACTTCACAAACTAATTGACGAAGTAGGAGACGAATTTCTGGTAGAAGAAGTCATCAAAAATATGATTAAGGAAGAAACTATAACCTATGTAGAGCTCCCCGATAAGAAAGGATGGATCAAGGATCTTCTGCAACTTGCGATTGACAAGTTAAACCTAGATATACTTATCAAACCCGTTAAGAACTATCCACAAGCTCTATATATTGTCTACTAGGAGGCACAAATGTTAAAAGAACTTGTGTATTCGGTTATAGATTACTTTCTAGATCCCAAAAGAACCATTGAGAAAATCTCTAATGACTCCGTAGAGATAGAAAAGTTAGGAATAATAGGCGGAATATCAACATTTTTTGCATCTCTCTTTGGACTCTTTTCTAGAATTGATATAGGAATACTAGGAGCTTCAATATATCTACTTTTCGCACTTATCTACGCAGTGTTTGTAATAGGATTTTCCCTAGTGATTGGCAAAAAGCCATCAATTGATACCCCTAAAGTGTTCTGGTTCCTATTTTCTATAGGAATAATAGACCTCTTAGTCATAATATTCTTTCCAATATCCTTGCTAGCCAGATGGGTTATGAGTATCGTGGTCGCGGTTGTATTCTTCATCAAGCTTTACTATCTAATAACTGGAATTTCCACAATCTTTAGGATACCCAGATCAACAGCATTCTTGATAATCTTGAGTCCACATATATTAGCTGGTGTAATCTTGATGCTAGTCCTTACGTCAAGCTATGTCACCATCTCTGGTGCACTAGAATCATTGTTAAGGTAAACTCTAGGAACTCTCTTTGAAATACCACAAGTTATCTCGTAAGGTATAAGCCCTACTCTACTAGCAAATTCTTCAACCCTCATACTACCATAACCACATCCTCCGAATATAACCACTTCATCACCAGGACCCACAACCTCATCAACTCTCACCATTATATAGTCCATAGTCACTCTACCCACTACAGAATACCTTCTGCCTCTTATCACAACTTCCATATTGTTTGAATACAGTGTAGGTATACCATCCGCATAGCCACACGGCACTACTGCAATATACCCGTCCCTATCCATAAAGTAGGTCCTATTGTAACTTATACTCTCCCCTTTTCTAAAAAATTTTCTAAGAGCCACGTAAGATTTAAGCGCAAGAGAATTCCTTATATCCGCCTTCCCCACCAACGCCATATTAGGATAATACCCATACACCGAAAGTCCACACCTAGCAAAATCATACTTACTACCTTCAGGAATATTCAGAACTCCTCCGCTGTTAGAAACATGAGACTTAACATCAGGGAAAATAATCTTAACTTTATCAAGAATTCTATCAAATATCTCAATCTGATATAGGGAAAACTCTCTGTCAAAATCAGAAGAAGGGAAATGAGTCATGATATCAACAAGATCCAGATTCTTAACCTCCCAAAGGATATCCAAAAGAACATTGCTCTCTCTATGATGTATCCCTAACCTTCCCATTCCCGTGTCTATTTCAATACCAAACTTTAGTCTCCTACCAGCACTTCTAGATAACTTCTCAAGTTCCCTAATAAAGCTAACATCACTGACTATAGGAATTAGATTCAAATCATCCAAAAGAACACCAAGATAGCGAAAAGGTATAGGACAGAATATCAATATTTCCGACTCCTCAAAAATACTCTTATTACCTCTGGACAACAACTCCTCCTTAAGAGAAAACACTTCCTCTATCTTTGCTACAGCGAATCTTCTAACACCCTTTAAGAAGAGAAATTCCATTATCCTAGTTGCCCCATGCCCATACGAATCGGCTTTTATTACAGGAATTATAGGCTTATTCAAATTAAGCTTCCTAAGCTCTAGGTAATTATGCCAAATCGTAGACAAACTTATTTCAGCGTAAGTCATTCTATCATTTTAGTTTTTTACCACACAATCTTGCTACTTTGGTAGCACCAGCAACAATAAATTCCAAAATTTGAGAGTTATGTGGGTATGGTTAATACTTCTAAGTGTCCATAAGCCCAAATTCTCATCCTCAATCCCATCAATCACCACAACCCTATAACTCCTACCCCTCCTCTCATCATACCTCTCAACAACCTTACACCTACCACAATCAATCTCCGGAAACTCATCAAGAATAGCAATATACCACTCAAGCTTCGTTCTCCCTCGGGTCTTCTACGTTTATTTGTTGTCAGATTCTGAAGCTTGTTGACTTGCCTTGGCTGGCTTGTTATTACCTAAGGTAGTTAAGGGGTGAAGTAAATATAATTTGTATTGACATTTTCTATTTTGTTAAGCTTTGGGAAACGATAGCAGAATAATGTAAGGTTTTCTCAAGAAGGGCTTGATCTAGTCGTAAGGAAGGAGGTTGGAAAGGAACTTTTCTTTAAGAGTAAGAGTGCGTCTGAGGTTGTGGGAAGTATGGTTTGAATGGGTTTTTGGTGGAAATGGTAGGTATTGGAATTTAATTAGGAGTTTTGTTGAATTTCAGTTTGAGAATATTTATATTTTAATGCAAATAACAAGAAGTTATGAAGGCTAACATAGCTTTTCCTAGGGGTATAGACCCTGTGATGCTGTCTGGAGTTAATGATACTAATATAAAGCTTATTGAAAAAAATTTTAGGGTGAAGATATACTTAACAGATTCAGCTTTTGTGGTAGTTGGTGATGAAGAGGAAGTTAAGGCAGTGAGAAAGGTAATTAATTCAATGATTGATTTGGTGAACAATGATAAAATTGTTTCTGATGATGATATGAACATAATAATAAGGCAGTGTAAGTATCAGGATCCATCTAAGGAGATAGATCTTGATAATCTTCTTCTAAAGGGAGTAGTTGTTTCTAGAAGAGGAAAGGTGATAAAGCCTAAGACGCTTGGTCAGGCGGAGTATATGAGGGCAATAGAAGAGAATGACATAGTATTCAGTATAGGTCCTGCTGGAACTGGCAAAACTTATCTTGCTACCGCTATGGCATTGAATTACCTTTACCGAAATTTGGTTACAAGGATCATTCTTACAAGGCCGGCGGTTGAAGCTGGTGAGAGTCTTGGATTTTTGCCTGGTAATCTTGAGGAGAAAGTAAACCCCTATCTTAGGCCACTGTATGACTCTCTGTTTGATATGCTTGGGCCGGAAGAATATTTTACTCTGACAGAAAAGAATGTTGTAGAAATAGCGCCTTTAGCATTTATGAGAGGTAGAACCTTGAACAATTCCTTCATAATTCTTGATGAGGCGCAGAATACTACAAAGGAGCAGATGAAGATGTTTCTAACGAGGTTAGGTTTTGGTTCCAAAATGGTAGTAACTGGAGATATTACCCAGAGTGATCTACCGAAAAGTAAGCAATCGGGCCTTCTTCACGCAAGAAACTTGTTTGACAACATTGAAGGTATAAAGATAGTTTATCTGACTAAAGACGATGTTGTGAGACATGAGTTAGTTAAGAAAATCATAGAGCTTTATGAAAGTGATGAAGAAAAGAACAGTGAAAGGTGATTTTAGTAGTGTTATCACAATAGATGGTCCTGTAGGGGTTGGTAAAAGTACGGTCGCTAGAGCATTATCTGAAAGGCTTGGGTATACGTATTTGGATACGGGAGCAATGTATAGGGCTTTTTCTCTAAAGGTTTTGAGAAATGGTATTCCGTTAGAAAACGAAAAGGAGATAATAAGGCTTTTACAGAAAACAAGGGTATGGTTTGATGGTAATAGGGTTCTTCTTGATGGAGAAGATGTCTCAGGTGCTATAAGAACCAAGGAGATTGATTCAGTTGTTTCGTATATTTCCGCAATACCCGAGGTAAGGAGGCATATTGTTGCGATACAGAGGGAAATTGCAAGCGGAGGAAAGGTGGTAATGGAGGGTAGAGATTGCGGTAGTGTAGTGTTTCCTAAGGCGAAATATAAGTTCTACTTGGATGCGTCAATTGAGGAAAGAGTAAGGAGAAGGTTACTAGACGAAAAATATCGCAATCAAGGACTTTCACCAGAAGAAGTAAGAAAATCAATAGAACTGAGAGACTATCTTGATAAAAGTAGAAAAGATTCTCCGCTTAGAGTTCCTAAAGGAGCGATTCTAATAAACACGGATGGATTGAGAGTAGAGGAGGTTGTGGATAAGATCATCTCCTACATAAGCAGTATTCGGTAGTCTATATAAGCCATCTATGCTCGTTTACTACTCTACCAAGCTTAAATAGCTTTCGTCAACTATAAAACCCAATCGTGAGTCTGGTCAATAAATTCCAGAATTTGCAATCAGGAGGTAGTTCTTACTACTTTCGTAGTTTTTCTCAAAACTGAACAAATATTCCTTTTGGTAAACACCCAAGAGGCTTGGTATGATGTATGAGGTAAAGTTTTGTGACCGGGAAACCCTTCTAGAGGGAGGAGATAGATAAACAAAAAGCTGAATCTTACTTATTCACCTAGTTGAAATTGAAATTTATTGGGGTTTGGTGGACTGAAGTTTGTAGAAGAGTTTGGTAAAAATTAAAGTGAAAAACCTCCTCTTGCCTCGTAAAATAAAGGCAAAAGGAGGCATATATGAATTGCAGAAAAACTATAAATCACTTCATCAAAAACTTTCTACTTGACCTTCCATCCAAACTCAGGAAGAAGATATCAGAAGTTGTTCTCGCAATCACCCTATCTGGAAGTTTGAGGATATCTAGGATATCTGAAAGCAGTAAGAAGAGGGACAAGATAAGCCAGTGGGGAAGGTATGAGTTCGTGAGAGGGCTATTGGAAGGGTTAGACGTTGAGATTGTTGAGAAGGTTATGATTAGGGTAAAATCAGAATACTCTTCCACAAAAAAATACCAAACTCTTGACCAAACTTCAGCTTGACTAAACTTCAGTATTTAATTAAGTTTAAATAGACTATACGAACATTTATAATATGGAAGTAATCATGAAGGATACAATAGGTAGTAAACAATCACATATTTCTCTCGTGTCCGAAGGAATAAAGCTATTTAGGAACAAAAAATTCAAAGAAGCTCTAGAAACATTTCGCAAAGTCTATAAATCAGATCCGACCAATTACGAATACAACTATTATCTCGGATTAACTCTCATAAACCTTGGACATTACGAATTAGCGTTGAATTACCTTCTTTACTCCTCAAAAGACAACGAAAACTACTACATTTCCATTCACTCCAATATGCTCTGCGGATACCTATATACCCTCCGCCAAGAGTATAAACTTGCTGAAAATTGTTTTAGAGAAGTTCTTAAAATAAACCCCGAAAGTGTAACAGCTTTGGTTGCTATAGCTTATGTTTTTGAGAAAAGTGGTAGATACGACCAAAGTATAATATACTTGAAGAAGGCTATGGAGGTAGATCCAGAAAATCCTAGAGTTCTAAACGCCTTAGCTTATGTATACTCTGAGAGGGAGATAAACCTTACCGAGGCTGTAAGACTGGCCCGCAAAGCTCTGGCAAAACAACCAAACTCTCCTGAAATACTTGACACTCTAGCTTGGGCTTACTTCAAGAAGGGTGAGTATATCCAAGCTCTGAACGAAATCAAAAAAGCTATGGAAATACTACCAGAAAATGAAGAAATCCAAAAACATTATTGGGAAATATTAGAGAAAATAAGAGAAATCAAGAAAAAGCAACAAAATCAAAAATATCCAGATTCAAGTAATCGGCACCCATTTACTAGAAAAAAACTAACTAAAGATTTTTAAGTAAACACCTATTTGTTTTAGCAGGGGTAGGATCGTATATCTACTTATGAAAACCGCCACTATTGCTGTTATGACTATAATCAGTGGATAAAATCTTGAGCTTAAATTCGTCATAACTCTGGTTCTTACTCCCTCAGGAAACAGATTTAAGATCACCCAAAATCCATCCAGAGGAGGCAGAGGAATTAGATTAAAACTTCCAAGTATGAAATTTATTGCTATGAAGTACCACAAGATCACATCAACAATCAGAAGAGTTGCTGGATGAAAAAGACTATTGATAACCAGCAGAACAAGCAATGAAACCACAGCTACTGAATAGTTTGCCAGTGGTCCAGCCAACGAGGTAAGAATCCACCCTAGCCTTTTGTTTTTGTAATTATCTGGATTTATCGGAACAGGCTTTGCCCACCCTATTACAAAACCAGTATTGAGCAAAACCAAAAATAAAGGTAACAACACACTCCCAACTGGATCCAAATGCTTAAGAGGATTGAATGTCAGTCTTCCTTCATTCTTCGGTGTAGGATCACCAAAAATGTAAGAAACCTTTCCATGAGCATACTCATGAAACACAACAGATATTACCAGTATACATATAGCTATTGCACTAAATACAAAGTCCACGCTACTTTCTCAACCCCAGCTTTCTAATAATGTTGTTATATCTCTCAGGATAATTCTCCTTTAAGTAATTTAGTAATCTCCTTCTCCTACCAACGAGTCTCAATAAACCTCTTCTAGAGTTTTTATCCTTTTTAAACTTTCTAAAGTGTTCATTTAACGCTTCTATCCTAGCAGTCATAAGAGCAATCTGCACCTCAGGAGAACCAGTATCCCCCTCATATAACCTATACGCTTCAATTATTTTATGCTTAACCTCTTTAGGCAACATACATCACCACCTCTATACCAACCTATAGGTCAGAAAAATTTTGAAAAAGAGCTTCACTCTCTATCAACTTCTCAAGAGAGCGTTCAATAAAGTCTAAAGCCTACAATTAGGTTTAGGTTCTCTTTACTTCTTCCGCAACCTCTGCCGAGACTGGGTAAAATTACTCTCTCAATAAAGGCAGAAACTCAATGTCACATAATAAAGAGATCCCATAACCCCCAAAGATTACAGAATCTCCACCCCTCAAACAAATCACATATTCGTAACCTTGTTATTCGTAGAATCGGAGGTTGAATCTATAAATGTAGGATTGTTTATATTCACCCAGTCAGAATCGTCTGCTATGTAGTTACCACCATATTCATAATACAAATACCCCAGCCTGTTTGTTATGAAAACATTACCCACTAGCTTGTGGTTCATTGTATCAGCAGTGCCATCCTCATATATACCTATTGAACTAGTATCATTATTGCCACCTATGAAACAGTTAGAAATGACAAGACCTGTTAAACTACCTCCATTACGCAGATGTATCACTGAATTAATAGACGCCCCCCAGTTGTTGGTTATGTAGGAGTTGAGAATCAAAGTATCTGATGAATTATACACATATACACCTCCTCCATAATAACCAGCACTATTGTTGTATACACTACCACTTATCACATTGTTAGATGAGAACACCAAACATATCCCTCCTCCATCTCTATCACTACTATTGTTATATACACTACCACTTATCATATTGCTAGATGAGGACCCCAAATATATCCCCCCTCCATAATAAATAGCACTATTGCTGTATACATTACCACTTATCACATTGTTAGATGATGTGTATAAATATATCCCTCCCCCATTCGTAGCACTATTACTGTATACATCACTACTTATCACATTGCTAGATGAAGACCCCAAATATATCCCTCCTCCATAATAACTAGCACTATTACCTGTCACTATAACATTACCCACCAAACTATAGAAAACATTCCAAAAACATATCCCTCCCCCACTATCGTGAGGATAATTACCATTAGCATTACCTTCCCTAATAACCAAGTTACTTAACACTATGTTCGTAACATCCTTAGCAAATATCACATGCTTAACACTGTTATCACCATCTAACTCACTATAACCTACCACACTATTAAAACCAACATCCCACCCCCCTATTATCTTCACAT
>JBCNVF010000036.1 GCA_039630355.1 Brevinematia bacterium | reverse complement strand
CCCAAAACCCCCTTGTCCCTACTCCAAACTACCCTAAACCTCATCCACTCACCAGCCCTAAATTCACGTCTATTCATACCCTTAATAATCTCACTATCATACCCCCAACCCCTATCACCCTTACCCAAATATCTCGCTCTAGCACAAAACTCCATCTCCCAATTACCACTCCACCCATGCCATGCAAAACCCAAAAATGCTTTATCATTCACAAGGTTATGAAATCTATTATAAGCACTAGGCTTCTCAACAAAAAAAACTAAATAGTGCACAGCACACTTATCACTACTATTCCAACCAACAGGCTTAAAGTAAAACTCCACAGTACCCCCCTCCGTCGTCAACTCTCCCTGCAACGGTATAAAAACCTGATCATACGTCGTGCTCTCCTCATGCTCACCCCTGATATACATCCCCCTCCCCTCAAAACCTTCCACAAACTCTATCCCCTCATTCTCATTCCTAGACATCCTGTTTACCACCCCTCCCAACTGCTTCAACTCCTCCTCACTCTCAAAACCACAATACAAAACCAACCCACCCTCCTTCAAACTATACTCACTAACCGACACAACATACACCCTATCCTCCCTTACATCCACCTCCCTCCTTATCTCCCTACCCCCCACCACAACAACCTCATACCTACCCCTACCTACCACAAACACCACCTCTTTACCAACAGATACCTCCTTACTCTCAACCCTCACCTTACTACCACCTCTCAAAACAAAAAGTTCAACCCTCACCCTCTCCACCTTAACCTCATCAACATCCAAAACCCTGAAAACTATCTTCGCCTTGGGCTTAGCTAGCTCCACAAGACTACTACCATATACCCAACAACTCACAACCACCCCAAAAATAACCACAAACAACCCTACCAAAAACAACCTCATACCCAAAACCCCCTCATCTCACCACATTCTACAATATCACAAGTTTCCTTGCCAAAAAACTAAATCACTTGTACTCTAGTACTTTGTTAATATTACTCACCTTGACCGATATCTCTTCCCTCAGCTCTCCGTCTATATCCAAAGAGAAAAGCCTATCATAAATAACCTTCGCTTTGTAAATCTCACCTACCCTCTCATAAAGGGTCGCTATAGACGATAGATTTCTGTAATAATTACTCCTAAATTCTTTCTGTAACAGCTCGTTTCTCTGCAACAGAAAGTTTATCATCTCAACCGTAGGAGGTTCAGAAATACTCGTATAATACTCAAGCACTCTATCCAAAGCAAAGCTCAGTTCCTTAGGAACAACTAGTCTCTGCAGAGACTCCTTTATGTGTTTATCTGCTGTCGGATAATCTTTTGACATACCAAAAAATATCCCCGTGTAAAGCTTTATAAAGTTATCCTTATCTACAAATCCTTCCCCCTCCTTTATAGCATCAGAAAACTTGTTCAGTTTACCCAGTATCTCCATCTTCTTAAGCTTCAGTTTCGGCAAATCAGTCTGAGACACATTTCGTTCTATCCTCTCTATCTCCCTCAGTGCTCTATAATACCCATACTTTTTAGCAATGTTATCAACATGTTCAAAAAATCTCACTTCATCTCCAACTAAACTCTTTAAATCCATTACCCCCACTCCTGAAGGTGGAGTAGGTTCACTAATCTCTCTCAATTCCTCCCTTTCGTTGTCAGTTACATCAAACCCTTCATTACCCTTACGAGCTCCATTAGACTCAACAACTCCAGAGGTATTAGTGGGGGAGGAATTAGAAACATTTGAAAACTTCAAAATATTTGTCACATTGGTTCTCGTTTCAAACGCTTTATACGAAGACGAAGAACTTACATTTCTATCCTCACCAATAGAAAGCTTTCCATTAGAAATGTTCTTAACGTTTTCAACAACATTTATCTCATATTTCAGAGTTCCAAGCATAGTTCCATTACTTGAAAAAAGCTGAAACAAAGCAATATCTGTCCCAAAATTATTTGGCACGAATATAAACTTATTGTCCTTTATCGGTGAGTTAATATCAAGAAAAGCAACCCTTATAGGATACTTCTTTATAATCCACACACCTCCCATTTTAGGCAACTGTATCTCTATCTTATCCCCTTTAGCCGAAAAAACCCTCTTAGTATCAACCAATTTCTCCTCACCTCCAGGGAAAAGATCCCTCTCTGTTTCAATAGGAGAAATTTTATCTTCAACAAGCTCAGGCAAAAGTTTTTCTTCACTTGAAATAGGAATATCAAAAAAAGAGTCACCCCTGAGCTTATACCTAGAAGAGAGAACGTCAATGTAGCTAAAATCCCCCTCCAGAGACTTCTTTATCAAATAAGCTGTATAAAAATCACAACTTCCGAAAACCAAAACTAAGAAAACCAAAAGAAACACTCTAGACAAGTTTCTTAAATAAAAAAAGCGAAAAATTCTATCCCTAAAGAAGTTCAAAATCTTCCTCACAAACAGTATAATAAAGTAAAATTCCCAAGAAATTCAACCCGAAACCTTTCCACAAAAACTTCTACTACCAACTCCAAGCCCTACCAAGTCAAAGAGTAATCACTAAAATTGGGATTAGATTACATTGTCCATCCAGTCCACGAAGTGGACTGCGAGAAAAATAGAAAACCACACACACCCATGTTTAGTATTTAACTATGAAAACAGGCAGGAGTTCAATATGAATGCAATAGAAAGAATAATGAAAGAAATAGAGCTACTCATCAAAGACGAACCTTTCTACTCCAAGATAATAGAAGCAGAAAAACCTAAAGACTTAGACAATCAACAAAAAAGCAACCTTACACTATCTTCAGAAAAACAATCTCCAGAGGAACAAAGAGACGTAGAGAGCAAAATGAAGAAGCTAGAGAGAGAAATAATGATGTGTAGAAGGTGTAGTCTTCATAGTAGCAGGACAAACGCAGTTCCTGGTGAAGGTAGTTATAAAACTAGCCTCATGATAGTAGGAGAAGGCCCTGGGAGAGAGGAGGATCTACAGGGAAGACCATTTGTAGGTAAAGCTGGACAATTGCTAACAAAACTATTGGAAGAAATAGGAATTAGAAGAAAGGACGTTTACATAACAAATGTTGTAAAATGTAGACCACCAGAGAACCGAACACCGTCACAAGAAGAAATATCTTCCTGCAAAACTTTTCTAGAAAAACAGCTTGAAATAATAAACCCCAAGGCAGTCCTACTACTAGGAGCTACCGCATCAAAGGCTGTCATAGGTGAAGAAAAGATAACCAAGATTCGGGGAGAAGCTATTGAAATTGAAGAAACCATATTCTTCCCAACCTTCCACCCCGCAGCAGTCCTAAGAGACGAAGCAAATAAACTACCTATAATCAAACAAGACTTCCAAAAACTAAAAAATATCCTTCGCAACTTACAAACAAAAGAATCTAAAACTTAGTTTTAGAAAAACATAGCCTCAAAACCCCAGCCTACAGCACAAATCAAATAATCCACCCACTTACTAATGTCCAGCAGAGTAGTGAAAATACGTATGCAAATCACCTAGCCAGACTCCCAAGCAACAAATTCTTAACAAAAGTCCTACTTAAACCTCAATACTCTCTCCTATCTGCCAACCCCTAACAAACACCCTACATATTCGTTACAACGTTATTAGTAGAATCAGGTGTTGAATCTAAAATCAATGGATTATTTATGTTCGTCCAGTCTTTATCGTTTGTTATAAGCCTTGACCCTGTAAACTCACGATATAAATATCTTAACTTATTGACTACGAACTTATTGTCCACTAGATTATGGCCTACTATATCATGTTGATCTTCATATATGCCTATTGATGTCGTACTATCATTACCTCCAATGAAACAGTTGGAGATGACAAGAGCTGAAAGATTTCCATCCAGATGTATTGTAGAATTTACAAATGACGCTCCATTATTGGTTATATAAGAATTGAGAATTGAGATATTTGTTGAACTATACAAACATATTCCACCTCCATGATATTCAGAGACATTACCATAAATACTGCCGCTTATGGTATTGGTATGTGACAATTCAGAATATATTCCCCCACCATGAGCACTAACCCTATTGCCATAAATACTACTATTTAGAGTATTGCCATGAGAAGAATACAAGTAAACTCCTCCTCCATCCCAAGCACTGTTGTTATAAACACTGCCACCTATAACATTTCTATATGACGAATGTAAATATATCCCTCCTCCACTGTTGTTAGCAGTGTTGCTATAAATGTTACCAACCATAGTGTTGTTATACGATGATTTTGAAAATATCCCTCCTCCTTGATCAGCTCTATTGTTATAAACACTACCACTTATAGTATTGTTAAAGGACAATTCTAAATATATCCCTCCTCCTTCTCCAGCATCATTGCCATAAACACCACAGCTCACAGTATTGTTAAAAGATAATTCTAAACATATCCCTCCTCCACTTGTAGCACTATTGCCATAAACATTACAACTTATGGTATTATTGTACGAATAATTCAAATACACTCCTCCTCCTACTTCAGCATTATTGCTACAAACACTACCACTTATGACGTTGCTATAAGACGACTCTAAATATATTCCACCTCCACCACTTACACTAGAATTATCCGAAACTATAACATTGCCTATTAAACCATACAACACATTTGATAAGTATATACCTCCACCACTATCGTGAGGATAATCACCATTAGCTCTACCTCCCTTTATCACTAAATTACTAATTACTATATCCCTAACATTAGTAGCAAAAATTACATGCTTCACAATATAACTGCCATCCAACTCACTATATCCTACAATGTTATTAAATCCACTATCCCACCCCCCAACTAACTTTATGCCATCATTCGTTATCACTACTCCACTGTCTCCTATGTTTAAACCATTACCTGGTGTGTATAAACCCGTCGTAATGTATATCTCGTTAACATTATAACTCCTAGCCCTAGTCAGCGCAGTTTGGATACTCCTAACAGGTATAGCTTTTAATATCCCATCGTTAGAATCATCCCCATTAGTTGATACATACACCCTTAGCACCACTACAAAACTAACACTTTGAGTAGAACTAGTATTTCCCGCATTATCAACAGCGTATACATATACTACGTTCGTTCCATCACTTAACCCTGTTAGATTGCTACTCCAACTACTCACCCCGTTTACTCTACCAAAACTACCACTACTACCAAGTCTTAACCATACTTCCCTAACTCCACTACCTTCATCGCTAGTGTTACCAATTATTGAAACTGAATTAGTATTAAACACTTGTCTATTTGTAGGTGACAATATGCTTACACTTGGTGGAGAAGTATCATCAGGAACTAAATCTGTTAACTTAGTACAACTCTGAAGAGAAAAAACTGAAAGACACACCATCAAAGCAAACATTAGTAATACAAACAACCCAACCCTTCTCATATTACCCCCCCTGTTATTATGATAATATAATATCCAAATAATATTATAACCAAAAATATGGTATTACAACAGTAAAACTTTCAACAACCAGAGGAAGGAATCAATAAATTTCAATTCCGGTTGGCAATTAGGCAAGGTTCTAGGCTTTTACTTACTGGGTGCTTATCGGAAGGGCATTTACCCAGTCCCGACAGGGACTGCGAGAATAGTAAAAAGAAAGACCGCATTCCAGTTGTAGATTTTGGAATTTATCGAAAACCTCTTTCTCAACTTGACAAGGTGAATGTTCAGAATATAATCTTATACTATCAAGATGGGGTAATTTCTCTTTTAGATTTTCGTTGGTAAATCTTTGGATTTGAAAATAGATTTTACTTTTAGAGGTGAGAAGTATGGCTAATGATAAGCTTGTTAAAGAGTATAACGCTCAAGCCATTCAGGTTTTAGAAGGACTAGAACCTGTTAGAAAAAGACCTGGAATGTATATTGGCTCTACTGGAAGCAGTGGATATCACCATCTTATTTATGAAGTTGTTGACAACTCAATAGATGAAGCGATAATGGGATTCTGTAAAAACATAAAGGTTACTATTGAAAGAGGAGATGTAGTAACGGTTGAAGATGATGGCAGAGGGATACCAGTTGACATTCACCCGGAATACGGAGTTTCTGCACTTCAACTTGTTATGACAAAACTCCATGCAGGTGGTAAGTTTGACAACAAGGTATACAGGGCAACAGGTGGACTACACGGCGTAGGTGTATCAGTTGTCAACGCGTTATCAGAATACCTTGAAGTTTACGTAAAAAGAGATGGTAAACTATACTACCAAAAGTATAGAAAGGGTTTTCCAGAGACAGAGGTTATAATAAAAAAGGAAAACATCAAAGGCACTGGAACAATAATAAGGTTCAAGCCAGATAAGGGCATATTTGACAAAGGAGTAACCTTTAACTACGAAATACTCCAAGCAAGACTTAGAGAACTAGCATTTCTAAATAAAGGGGTCAGGATAGAACTTTCCGATAAACGAGGTGAAGAAGAGAAAAAAGATGAGTTTTTGTATGAAGGGGGAATAGTAGAATTCGTAAACGCTCTTACTGAAGAGATGAAACCAATATCTGAAACATTCTACATCTATGGTGAAAAAGTGATGTCCGATGGTGGACTTATGATAGCAGAAATAGCGTTTAGGTATACCACCGACTATGACGAAACAGGATATTCCTACGTAAACTCAATAAAGACGATAGAAGGTGGAACCCACTTAGCTGGCTTCAGGAGTGGATTAACGAAAGTGATGCTGGAGTTTTACGAAAGAACTGGGATGGACAAAAAAGCAAAAATAGACATAACAGGCGAGGATACCAGAGAAGGACTTGTTTACGTTGTGAGTATAAAACTTCCAAATCCACAGTTTGAAGGACAAACTAAAGAAAAGCTGGGAAACGCTGAAGTTAAAGGGCTAGTTGAGGAGATAGTATATGAAAAGCTGGTGCCTTTATTTGAGAGAAACTTAGATGCTGTGAGGAAAATTCTTGAAAAGGTGGTTGAGGCTGCAAGGGCAAGAGAGGCTTCAAGAAAAGCAAGAGAGCTCGTAAGGAGAAAGAGTGCTCTAGACTCCTTTTCTTTGCCAGGAAAGCTCGCAGATTGCTCGGAAAGAGATCCTCAGAAGACAGAACTTTTCATAGTTGAGGGGGAATCTGCAGGCGGAAGCGCAAAACAAGCAAGAGTAAGAGAATTCCAAGCAATCCTACCACTTAAGGGCAAAATAATGAATGCGGAAAAGGCTAGACTTAACAAACTACTTGACAACGAAGAAATAAAAACAATCATTACTGCTATTGGCACAGGTATTGCCGACACTTTTGATATATCTAAGATAAGATACGGTAAGATAATAATCATGACTGATGCCGATGTAGATGGCTCCCACATCAGAACATTGCTTCTAACCTTCTTTTACAGATATATGAAACCACTGATTGAAGAAGGTTATATTTACTCAGCAGTTCCTCCTCTCTACAGAATATCGGTAGGTCAAAAACACTATTATGCATATTCGGATGATGAGAAAGATAAACTGATAAAGGAGATTAAAACCAAAAACTTTACGGTTCAGAGATATAAGGGACTCGGAGAGATGAACCCTGAACAACTCTGGGAGACCACGATGAACCCCAGCACAAGAAAGCTACTAAAAATAACTCTTGAGGATGCAATAAAAGCAAATAATATATTCAGCATACTCATGGGCGAAGACGTCAAAAAAAGAAGACACTTTATTGAAACATACGCCAAAGAAGTCGTTGAGATTGATATATAGCAGCAACAACCAAAGTCTATCTAACAACCAAACTTTTTGTAGGAAATTTCCTAACAGCCTCTTATCAAATTTCTAGCAAAACTTCCTCTTCACCAACTACATAACCTATATCTTTCTTAATGCTAGTTCTATATCTTCAATTATATCTTCAACATTCTCAATTCCTACTGATAACCTAACGAGATCTACAGTTGCTCCAGCCTCCTCCTTTTCTTTTTCGGAGAGTTGTTGATGAGTTGTCAGATATGGGTATATAACCAGCGATTTTGCGTCACCAATGTTCGCAAGGTGAGAAAAAAGTTTTAGAGAGTTTACAAAAGTTTTTATTTTCTCTACCCCCCCGGGTATTCCTACTGTGACTAGGGCACTCGCGCCTTTAGTTAGATATTTCTTCGCCGTGTTGTAAGAAGGATGTGATTCTAGTAAAGGGTAACTAACCCATGCAACCTTAGGGTGCTTTTCAAGATACCTTGCTACGGTAATGGCATTTTGAGAATGTCTTTCCATTCGCAAATGAAGAGTTTCAAGCCCTTGAAGGAAAAGAAAAGAGTTGAACGGACTTAAACATGCACCCATATCCCTAAGAAGCTGAACTCTAACCTTTGTTATGTATGCACTTGGTCCTAGGTCAGTATACCTAAGCCCGTGGTAACTAGGATCAGGGTTTGTAAACTCAGGAAATCTACCATTGCTCCAGTCAAATCTACCTGAGTCAACTATCACCCCACCTATTGACGTTCCATGCCCACCTATAAACTTCGTAGCTGAATACACAACTATATCCGCCCCATATTCAATAGGTCTAAGCAAATATCCAGTAGGAACAGTATTATCCACTATCACAGGTACTCCATACTTATGAGCTACTTTTGATATCTCGCAAAAGTCAGGAACATCTAGTCTTGGGTTGCCTATAGCTTCAAGAAATATGGCTTTAGTATTGTCATTTATCTTTCTCTCAAAGTTACTAGGATCCGAAGCATCCACAAAGTGGACATTTATACCTAACCTTCTAAAAGTGTAGTTAAAAAGGTTGTAGGTTCCTCCATACAAACTCTTTGAGCTTATTATCTCATCCCCCGGTTTTGCCAAAGTTAATACTGCATAAGATATTGCAGCCTGTCCCGATGCTACAGCTAAAGCTCCAACACCACCTTCTAAAAGAGCCATTCTCCTCTCAAATACATCAGTAGTAGGATTCATTATCCTTGTATATATATTCCCCCTCTCCTCAAGCGCAAATAACCTAACAGCATGATCCATATCCCTAAAAACATAAGAAGTTGTCTGATATATAGGCACAGCTCTAGCACCAGTTGTTGGGTCCGGCTCTTGACCTCCATGCAGTAAAACAGTTTCTATCCTCACTTTTCTCTCCATACTTACCTCCGCACAAATCAACAGGCATAATAAAAATAAGATTTTTACTCTGTCAAATTACACTAATCAGAACCTATAGCTTCTCATCCGTTATAATTCCACCTCCTCTCTCTAGTATCACTTTACATTGTTCTTTAAGCTTTTACTGAGAGACATTTTATCCAGTCCCGATCAAGCATCTAGAAACTTGGCGCGAAGTTAAGTTTTATAACTAACAAACATTATCTAGAATTAAAGGGGGTAAGTAAACAAAGATTCAGAATCCTACTCATTCACCTAGTAGAAATTGAATTTATTGAAAACCTAACAACTAGGCTTGGTCTTTTGCTTTTCCTGTAGTCTCTACCAGAACCAGACAAATACTCTTCCCGATAAGCACCTAAGAAGCTTGATGCAAAGTGAAGTTTTGTAACCAAAGGAAACTGAAAGGTAAACTAAGAAAAGTTTAGAACCCTGCTCACTTGACTAATGAAAACTGGAATTTACTGATACTCTTTTAGCAAATTTGAGATTAACCATCTAATTACTTTACAAATTAATCCAAGTGGAGGAAAATATGAGAAAAACCTATCCTGTTTACGCAGAAACCACATTAGCCTTGGTGTTTTTATCATTACTAACCCTACTATCTCTTCTTTTCAACCTCGCTCCGAATCTGTCTATGTTACTAAACATAGCATTAACACTCTTACTTCTTGCTTCACTTTTTTCTTCAATTGCAACAATAATACATACAAAAACTCTGGTAAATTCCATAATCAAATCCACTAAACTCCTAAGTGAGTCCCTGAAAACAGGAGAAATAAAAACGATAGATTTACCTATCTTAGAAGATCTCGCTAAAAGCATTGAAAACTATATAAATCTAAACAAAAACCTTCAAGATGAAGTTGAAAACCTAAGAGAAGAAAACTACGCACTAAGGGACTATTTAATTCTGTTGGAGAAAGGAGAAGTTCAAATCTCCCCAGAATCCACACCTCAGAGTGTAAGAAACTTGATAACAAAAGCGAGTAGAAGGCTTTCACAAATACTAAAAATAGTTGTTGATGCTATTTCAAGATCATCACAAGTTACTTACGAAAACATAAAAAATCTACTCTACCTTGATAATGACATTGCAGACACAAAAAAGTTGTTTGACGAATTAAAAGATTCTATAGAGTCACTGTCTAAGTCATTTGCTGTTCTTTCTCAAAGACTTAACGAGTTCTTAACACTTTCAATGTCATCATACCAAAATTTTGACAAGTTTATTGAGATTTCAACATCTTTAGAAAATTCCTGGAACAAGTTTCAATCGGCTCTAAACGAAACCATAAAACTAAACAAGGAGATGTATAATGAGGTTAACGAAGCTATAAATGTTTCCAAAGTTATATCTGAAATATCAGAACAGACACTCATTCTCGCAATGAATGCGCTCATTGAGTCTTCAAAAGCTGGAGAGATTGGAAAGGGCTTCTCTGTGATTGCAGACGAGATACGAAAGTTATCCGAAAACGTTACAAAATTCTCAAAAGCAATACTAGGAAAACTTCAACTTATAAAAGGCAAATCTAACGCTATCACTCTGTCGTTTGAAACAATTACAGAACAAGGTAAAGTAATAGAATCCTCATCCAGAGAAATAGAGAGCTTCTCCTCCTCTTCAAAGACAAACTTCCAGAAGATAATTGACTCAACAGAAATAGTTTCATCAGAGATAAACGATATATCTTACAAGATATACAACTCTTCAGAAAAACTAACTGCCTCTCTAAAAAAGATTGAGTTTATAAGTGCAGAGAGAATAAAACCAATGAAGAACATCAATTACAATATAACTGAAGCTTTAGATGATCTCAGAATCATTGTTTCTAAGGAAACAAAGTTTGTAGGTGAAAAAGTAACGCTAATGTTAGCCCTAGCAGACCATGCTCTCTGGGTTTCCAGGTTAGGAGGATTCGTAGAAAATTTTTCAGTCGTCCAAGAAGAATTTATCGTTGATCATACGAAATGTAGATTAGGCAAATGGTATTATTCAGAAGGAATGAAGAAATTTTCCCATTTTTCGGAATTTAGAACCATTGAAAAACCACATGAGAAACTCCATTCCTTGGGAAAAGAAATACTAGAAATAAAAGAAAAAGATTCTGAGAAGGCTTACCAGATCTTTAACGAACTTCTTAAGTTATCACACATCGTTGTGGAAGGGCTAAGAAAATTAATTACAAATCTACCCACCGAAGAGAGCTTTGAACAATCTGTTTAATCCCCTATCTTCCTCTTTTACTTTCATATTCTCTAATCTCTGTGCAACATGTTTAAGGTGAAGAGTAGCTTGAGAACTAGGGAAAGCAAGAACAAAGGGCTGTTGTCTTCTTACCGCAAATTCAACAGAAGGATCTTCGGGAATAAACCCTAAACTCTCAATCTTAACCCCTAGAAACTGTCCCGCTACTGTTGCTATTCTATCAGAGATTTTTATTCCCTCAGAAGGATTTTTAACCCTGTTAACCACAAGCTTTACGTTTGATGAAAGTTTCAGCGATTCTGTAGATATTGCTTTAATAATACCATAGGCATCTGTTATAGCAGTAGGCTCCGGAGTAGTAACTATTACTGCCTCATGGGAGGCCAAAACAAAAGATATCACATTTCTGCCAATTCCGGCAGCAGTATCTATTATTAATATATCATACTCTGAAAAGTTCTTAAGTTCCTCTATAAATCTCTTCCTTTCTATCTCCTCAAGTTCGGCAAGTTGTGTAAACCCTGAGCCTGTAGCAATAATATCTATTCCAACTTCCTCACACTTTACTATCACATCTCGCAAAGACATACCTCCCTTCATCACATGGTAGAGGTTATACTTTGGTATTATTCCAAGGACCACATTGACATTTCCTAGTCCTAGGTCACCATCAAGAACTAAAACTCTTTTACCCATTTTTGAGAAGAGAATCCCAAGATTTATTGCTATGTTTGTTTTCCCTACACCACCTTTACCACTTGCTACCGAAACTATCTTTGGCTTTTCCAAGATAGCAGTTTCACCCAAAGCTCTCTGCAACCCCTTCAGTTGCTCTTCAATAATCATACATCCCTCCTCTCATCTAAAGCCATATATACCAAATCCATAGGCCTAAAAGTCGTGATATCTGCCTCAACCCTCTGCCCGTTCGTCACAAAAGACAGAGGAATTTGGCTTTCCCACAGGGCTGCTATTGAAGACCCCAGTGTATTAGTTTCGTCTATTTTTGACAAAATTATATTATTATACCCCACAACCGAATACCTACTAATTATATCAAGCATGTCCTTGTATTTTGTAACCGCACTCATAACCAGTGAAATCCAAAGATCATACTTTTTCATAACCTTCACATGCTCCTTAAGGTCATTTATAGTCAGTGTATCCTTTTGACTAGTGCCAGCAGTGTCAACGAATATAATATCGCTTTCAGGCCCAAACAATTCCAATGACTCCTTGAGTTCCTCCTCGTTTCTTATCGACTTCATCGGAGCTCTAAATATCTCCGCAAAAGACTTAAGCTGGAACGAAGCACCAGCTTTATACTTATCAAGAGAAAGGAAAGTAAATTTTCTACCCTTAGTAGCACCCCATAGTAGTGCTAACTTGACAATGGTAGTAGTTTTACCAACCCCCGTAGGCCCAATTAGGATAACAACTTTCGGCTTCTTATTTATCGCAAGCTCAGTTGACGCAACCTTTATGTTGCTAGCAATTATTGACTTAACCTTGTCATATACAACATAAAAGTTTTGTTTTTCTTCCTCCGTAAGTTCATTGTCAACTCTCTCTACAATCTTATCAATAAACCCCAGCGGGAAATCTTTCTCTATCATCTGCTTTCTTATCATATCAAAGTTTGCCTCTTTTGCCTTAAGGTATGAAGAAGTAATCTCTTTTATCTTCTTATTTTCAACCATCACTTCCTGTATCATCTTCTTAAGTGTCTCAATCTCTTTATACAAAGGAGAACCCATATCCCCCTCAAAAGGAAGAGTTGACTGCTTTTGTGGTTGCTCAGTAAATCTCTGGGAAACATTATCTTGATCAAGCACCTGGAACCATACCTGATACACCATCTTACCACCTATACCAAGAAACCCCTTCTTTCTTATAGGCTTTTTAGTAAGAATTACAACCCTATCAGGAGATATATTTCTCTTCTTTATTTCTTCGTATAATCTAGACCTAAGCTCATACATATTCTCCACCTCTATACTGAAGTAGTTCATACTTCAGCCTCCGCAGAAACAAGATTTACAGAAACATAATCAAATTGCTCAACACCAAATGGTGGCACAACTTCATTATATGACATAACAACCAAATTTTTATACATCCTTACCGTAACCTCCTTGATCAACCTTCTTATCCTAGTAGAACATAGCACGATAGGAGTTTTTCCTCTCTCTACCATATTTTTTACCTTCTCTGATAGCACATTCAAGAAATCTCTAAGGAGATTTGGAGGAACTGCGTAGATAAATCCACTCTCAGTTTCTCTTATGTAGCTAGCTAGTTTATCCTCAAGCTCAGGGTCTAGAGTTATTACAGTTAAGGTATTTGTAGAATCAGCATACTTTTTAGCAATCTGCTTCGCTAATGCCTGCCTTACGTTCTCAGTTATAACCTCAGGATTCTTGGTATAC
>JBCNVF010000035.1 GCA_039630355.1 Brevinematia bacterium | reverse complement strand
CATCCTCAGATAGTTGGATGCTATTCACAAGAGAGTTTTATTCACTAGTCCACTCTAAACTGAGAGAAGATGGAGTATTTATCCAGTGGATTCCTATCCACAACCTTGAAGTTTACGATTTCACATCAATACTAAAAACCGTAAGAAGTGTCTTCTCAAATGTCTCTCTTATGGTAACCGGAACATACACATTAGTGCTTACTAAAAAAGGAAAGTTTGAAAAACTTGAAATTTTCAGCAAGGATTTCGGAGACTTGAAAACCATAGGAATAGCAGATGAAGACACTTTTAAGTCATTGGTGCTTTTGTCTCCAGAGTTATTCAACATTCTCGTTGAGAGAGAGAAAGGAGAAATACTATCTGACTTGAAATCATCCGTTGAATTTGCAGAATTTCACCGAAGGGTTGCAGAAGATACAAAGGTGAAAAACTTGAAGCTTATCCTCAAATACTCAACACCACTAGAACTTTCAAAATTCACGGATACTGATCCTAAAAAACACTATAGCATGATTTTGGCAAATACTGGATTGGTTGATTATTGGGACAACTTACACTACGAAGCCCTGAAAAAACTTGACAAGTCTCTAGAACTTGACCCTAAGAACTTTTACTCAAGATTCCTTTTCCATACAATCTTTCCCAATTTCGTAGAACTAGTATACAAGTATGAAACTCAGATAAAGGAGAGATATGGAGAGAAAGTATACCAAGAGCTAGTTGAATATATCCGCAGTAAGATAGAGAGCAAGTAAAAACTTTCAATAAGCAATCCTCATATTCTCTTTTATCTTTTTCTCCTCAAGTGTAAGAAGATGCTTTTCCTCCAGAAGTTCTTCTACTATCTCCCTATCAGCTTCCTCACTGCTAACCCTCTCTATTATACTCTGGATCTCCCTCTTCCTATCTCTTATCCTTCTTATCTTATAAAGCGCCAACAGAAATTCAAAATCCTCTTTCAAACTCTCCCCAGACACTAAAATCACGTTTGTTGCCTTACTCTCAACCTCAGACTGAAGAAGGTAGAGAGTATTCACACTTTCCTCACTAACCTCTTCGCTTAGCAAGTAATCCTCAAGAAAAGTAAGGTAAACTCTTGCAGTTTCATTCTTCATACTCTCTATGTCTACTTCAGTTCTAAGTATATCAAACAGAGAATTATCTTTACTTACCATATAAGCAATAACTATCTCAATATCTTTATTTGAGAGTTCAGAGTAAGCAAGAGATACATTATCAGCGTTCATTCTTTGCTTACTTTGATACTTTTCAAACTCCGAAGACACAACAGACTCACTTACACCTATCGCCTCTGAGAGTTTTCTGATAGCCTCTTTCTTATCATAGATGTTCTTCATAAGTGAGACAAAGTAGAACATCTTAAGCAGAAAGGACATTTTAAGAACTTTATCATCACTCTCTAGGATGGAGCTATTGTGGTACAGGAAAAAATCAACAATATCACAAGAATTTTTCAACAGCATATCTTCATCTACCTTTTCTCCTTTGCTTTCCAAAACTTTAACGAACTCATCTGGATCTTTTTGAGAAAACTTAACAAGCTTTACCTCTAGATCAGAGTTATTTAGAATAAGCGGTATTGCTTTTTCCACAGCTTTAACCCCGGCACTATCGGAGTCAAAAAAAAGATACACCGTATTCGCTATATTACTAAAAAGCTTCACCTGCTCCACTGTCAAAGCAGTCCCCATAACACCACATACATTCTCTATCCCACACCTATGAAGAGAAATCACATCAAAATATCCTTCAACCAGAAACACTCTCCCCTTCTCCTTTATCCTACCTTTTGCATGATTAAACCCAAAGAGGATTTGCCTCTTTCTGAAAAGAACAGTTTCCGGAAGGTTTATGTATTTAGCACTTTCTTTATCAGAGAGTGCCCTCCCGGCAAAACCAACTATCTCTCCATACTCACTCTCTATCGGTAAAGTAAGTCTACCTCTGAATAAATCCATCGGGCCACTGGATGTCTTTAGAACAAGTTTAGACTCAAATATAGTATCATCGGTAAAGAATTTTGACTTAAGGTAGCTATAAAGAGCTTTCTTGCTATCAGGAGCCATTCCAAATTTAAACTTCTCAGCAACCATCTTGTTCACCCTACGGCTTTTGAGATAATCCATCCCTACCTTTCCTCTCTCACTCTTCGTCAGATGAAAAGCAAAAAACTTTTGAGCTTCGGAATTAATCTGCTTTAAATTCGTTACAAGCATCTTGTCAGCCTTACTTCCTCTATAAAGCACACCATCTATATCTACTCTGGCTTCTTTAGCAAGCTTCCTAACTGCCTCCATAAAGGATATTTTCTCTATCTCCATCACAAAAGTAAAAACATCACCACTCTTACCACACCCAAAACAATGGTAAAACCCTTTTTCCGGCGCAACTGTAAACGAAGGAGTTTTCTCACGATGAAACGGACACAAGCCTACATAGTTCTTACCTACCCTTTTAAGGTTAACATACCTGCCTATAACCTCCTCAATTACTATCCTATTTTTTATCTCAGACATTACTTCCTTTATGTTCATACTAAAAATCTACTAAAAACTTTCTAATAACTTCTTCTCCGTTAAGATGACTCTTTTCTGGATGAAACTGGACAGCAAACAAATTTTCGCAAAAGATTGAAGAGACGAAGACCTCACCTTTATATTCAGTAGTAGTGCTCACTATCTCCGGAGTATCCACAACTGCATAATACGAATGCACAAAATAGAAGTATTTTCCACTATCCTCTTTTGAAAAGAAAAGGTTTTCATTAACAACATTGATCTGGTTCCAACCGATATGAGGAATGGGTTCTGCTTTTGAAAATCTGACCACCTCTCCCCTAAATATTCCAAGCCCATCAACCCTCTCTCCCTCATACCCAACCTCAAAAAGAACTTGAAGCCCTACACATACACCCATAAACTTTCTACCACTTGCTATCCAATCCTTTATAAACACATCAAGGTTATTCCTCCTAAGGTTTGCCATTACATCTGCAAAAGCCCCCACTCCCGGAAGAATAAGCTTTTCAGAGTGTTTCAAAGTATCCACATCGGAAGAAACAACCACCTCAACTCCAAACTTCCTACCAACCCTCAAAATTGCATTAACCATACTTCTGATGTTTCCTGCTCCATAGTCAATAACACCTACCATAACACAAACGTAAACCTCCTAAAGTATTTCTATTCCACCAAATCACTAGCTCTTATCCTTAAAAGGAAGAACAGGAAAACAATCTTCTTAGGTAAGTATCGGTAGAAAAAAACCTCTCAGTTTACACAACTGTAACCGCCTCTCACTTCTTCACAAACAACGAACTTACCGAACTGTTTGTATGGATTCTTGATATCGCTTCAGCAAAAAGTTTATAAACGCTAAGAACTCTCATCTTTGGTAACATTTTCTCCTCGGGGATTGGAATAGTATCAGTCACTACTATTTCATCAATCGCCTCCTCTGAAAGTTTGCTTTTTGCATCTCCCGAGAGAACAGGATGAGTCGCCATTACTATTACCTTTTTTGCTCCCTCCTCTTTCAACTTTCTGGACGCTTTTGCCACCGTCCCTCCCGTGTCTATTATGTCGTCAATTATCACAGCATTCTTACCTCTTACATCCCCTACAAGATTCATAACCTCAGCAACATTATACTCCGTTCTTCTTTTATCAATTATCGCTATATTCAAATCAAGAAAGGAAGCCAAAGCTCTTGCCCTTCTCACCCCACCAGTATCGGGTGAAACAACAACAAAATCACTTATATTCTCATAGTATCCTCTTAAGTATTCAATAAAAACAGGAAACGCATAAAGATGATCAACAGGTATATCAAAAAAACCCTGAATCTGATCAGCATGCAAATCCATCGCTAAAACTCTATTAGCCCCAGCAGTTGCTATTAGGTTAGCTACTAGTTTAGCAGTTATCGGCACTCTGGGTTCAGCTTTTCTGTCTTGCCTTGCATACCCAAAGTAAGGTATCACAGCTGTTATCCTCTCCGCAGATGCACGCCTTAAGGCATCTATCATTATCAGTAACTCCATCAAGTTCTGATTTGAAGGATTACAAGTTGATTGAATGACAAAAGCATCGCTACCCCTTATACTCTCCTCTATCTTAACAAATATCTCCCCATCCGAAAACTCTGTAACCAAAGCCTTCCCAAGCTCCAACCCAAGATACTGAGCTATCTTCCTCGCTAACCCCGGATTAGACCTACCGCTAAGTATAACCACATCATTCATAAGCATATTATAAAACCCCTTCAAACACTCTTTAAAGTTCCAACCAAAAGCCTGTAACACACTTTAGTGGATAGGAAACTACACCTAGTGTTAAACTAGAATATATGATTGAAAACCTACTAAAGGAAATAGCCATTTTCACCGGACCTCTCGGCTCACTTATACTCTTCTCAATCTCCACAGTCTCAATGCTAAGCATATGTATTCTTTTCTTCATAGAAAAGGAAAAAAACAGAATTTTCCTAATAATCCTACTGTTTATATCTATATCCTTACTGGGATACCTCATCTCCAACTTCCTACTAACCTTCCATGGAATTGATACCGGCGATAGACTAAGAATTGAACGCAACAAAAACACAATAATACTTCTATCAAAACTAGAAATCCTTTCACTAGTAACAGCTATACTATCATTCTCATGCATCTCCCTATTCCTAGTGAGAGGAGCCATTACAAAAATAAAGTTCATAATAGTATTCTTAGTTGGAGCAGTAATAGTATACCTTAACTTCTTCTCCGATCAGTTCTTCCTAAAAGATACTCTAAAACTGGAAAAGATCTATTATCTAGCTAAAGAGGGGCCTCTCTTTGACATCTTTGTAGCCTACTTCGGAGCCACAGTATCTCTAGAAATCATATACCTAACTCTATCAAAAAACAAAATCAAACACGAATACTTGGAAATATACAACCAAGTAATGAGCGGATTTTTAGGAGTAATAGTTTTCGGAGTATTGGAAGTATTAGAACTATACGGAGTTACAAGATTCTACCCCTATGCTCCATCGTTGCTAGGTATGGGAATAGTGATGTTCTCAATAGTAGTGCTAATCCTACTTATAAATAGGTATTCACTACTTCTTAACGAAAACAGAGTCTTAGTAAGGCTTCTAAACGAAACCAAAGACAATATATCACTAAGTAACGATAAAATGCTAAAAAATGTAAAAGAAGTTCTGACTTTCATCAGAGATGTTGAAAATAAAATAGAAGAAACTTTTAACTTACCCGAGATTACTAAATCACTAGCCGAAGAAACCACAAATTCTCTTGAAAAAACCAAAACAATAGCAAACGAGATAAGGTCGGAGAGTTTACAAATACTACACATGCTAAACGAAAACCTTCAACACATAAAACTTGAACTTGATAAATTCTACTCTGCAAAAATAGGAGAAATTATTCACAGCGCCATCAAAAAGGAGAGAGAAGTATTAAACAGTCTAAAAAATCTATCACTACTTCTAGTAGGTCAGAAACAAATGATAGAAATACTAAAATCTATGGATCTCTCAACCCAACCACTGGAAATTTTTAAGATTACAGAGAATATTGAAAACTACATAGAGGAAAATAAGGTTCAAACGATAAATCTACTCATAATTGGAGAAAAGAATAAGGATAAGTATAGTGAATTTTCTACGATAATTGCCAACGAAATACTAAACAGGCTAACTCTTATTGAAAACACTCTCAAAAAAGCAGTAGAAAGTAAAGAAAAATTACTATCACTCCAAAAAGATATTTCAGAAACCTTACATAAAACTATTGACGATCTAACAAATCAAGAAGAACATACTGATACAGAAAAGACCTTAGAAACAATTGAACAACTGCTTTCAACACATACGAATACAAGCAAAGATATTCTTAACCTAACGAACATCGTAGACCAACTAAGCTCTAACATAGTTACTACAAGTAGGAACATAGAGGAGTTGACCAAGAACGTTGAAGAGATATTCAGTTTCTCCTATGAGGCTCATACAATATACGAACAACTCCTAGGCCTAACGGAAAAAGCGAGTGAAATAAGAAATACCATTCTTTCTATCAGAAAGGAATTTGAAGAATTCAAGAGTTTGCTAGGAGGGTAAGGAAGCTTTTTCTATGAATTGGTCATACAAGAATTTTAGCTCTCTAATCTTCATCTCCACCTGTTCAACTTCGTAGTAGTCAAAAAGCTTTTCTACCTGCTCCATAAGTTCAACGATCTCCTTATAAAGCTCTTTATCAATCTCTTTAATTCTCGGAAGTTTATCCTGTATTGTGGATGAGATTATGTTGTATTTGCTTCTTAGCAGGGCTACTTTCCTTATCTCTTCGTCTTTAACTTTATTTCGCTTCCACTCCTCTATGATTCTATGTATCTCCTCATCGCTAAGAATAAGTCTATCCTTTATTTGAATAGACTGAGAAGCACCTGTTGTTAGATCAACAGCAGAGACACTCAGAATACCGTCAATATTTATCTCAAACTTAACCTCAATTCTAGGTTCACCTTTTCTAGCCTTCCTTATTCCCTTAAGTTCAAACCTACCCAGAGATATGTTATCCTTAGCTAGAGATCTTTCACCTTGCAGAATGTGAATTTCAACTGATTCTTGGTTATCCGCAACGGTAGTAAATATTCTGCTTGCAGATGTAGGAATTGGAGTGTTTCTAGAGATGATAGGCACAAAAATACCTCCATCAACTTCAACACCTAGGGAAAGAGGTGTAACATCAACTAGAGCAATGCCCTTAATCTCACCTGCTATTATTCCTGCTTGTATTCCAGCACCTATAGCCACAACTTCCTCAGGCGAGATCGTATTTTCGGCTTTTATACCTAAATATGACTCAACTCTTCTTCTAACGTAAGGTATCCTTGAAGAACCACCAACCATCAAAAGGTAATGGATATCTTCTTTCTTTAACCCAGCATCTCTGATTGTTCTTTCTAAAAGTTCTATCGTTGTCTCAACATAAGGGGAAATAACTTTCTCAAACTGTTCTCTAGTTAGAATAAAATCCAGGTGTTTTACACTACTCTCCGTAGCACTGACAAACGGAACTATAACCTCTACAGCCTCTTCATCAGAAAGGTTTATCTTTGCCTTCTCTACCTCTTCGTAAAGCTTTTGAAGAATCACCCTATCGCTTGAGAGATCAATACCCTCCTTTCTCTTGTATTCTTCTATTATTATCTCTGCAATTGCTCTATCAAAGTCCTCACCTCCTAGGGCATTGTTACCCGAAGTTGCTAGAACCTCAAAAATACCATCACTAACGTTAAGAACGGAAACATCAAAAGTTCCTCCACCTAAGTCATAAACCACAATGTTCTTCTCACTACTTGCGTCTGAAAGTCCGTAAGCAATTGCTGCGGAAGTAGGTTCATTTATCATTCTAACAACATTGAGCCCAGCAATCTTACAAGCGTTCTTAAGAGCATTTCTCTGAAGATCCGAAAAGTATGCAGGAACCGTTATAACAACATCCCTAACAATCTCCCCAAGATAATACTCAGCTATCTCCTTTAACCTTGAAAGTATTATACTTGCAACCTCCTCAGGTGAATAAACCCTACCATTCACAACAAACCTATGATCAGTCCCTAGATACCTTTTAACAGACTTGATAACATTGTTACTGTCTATAAACAGCCTACTTTTAGCACTATCTCCAACCAATACGTTACCATCGGGTAGAAATGCAACAACAGAAGGCATTGTTTTTCTACCCTTTCTGTCAGTTATTATCCTAGCCTCACCATCCGAGTAATACCCCATAGCACACTTTGTAGTTCCAAAGTCTATCCCTATTATCATACTTCACTCCCCTTGTTATTTTTCGGAAAAGGAACAAATTCCTAAAGACAAACAAAAGCCACTGAGTAAGCCTAAACTTTTTGCTTACTCTTACTTAATTTGCTTCTGGACAGCGTTTGTCAATCACAAAATTTCACTTATGCCAAGTCTCTTGGATACTCATCAGAAAGAGTATTTACCCAGTCCCGACAGGGACTGCGAGAGAAAGAAAGAGAAACTAAACCTAATTGTGAATTTTAGACTTTATTAAACCACTTCTAGAAAGTTTGCAACCAAAACATCATATTTTTTACCATAGTTTCTAGTGTTGTCACTAGCAGATAGGATACTGAAGGAAAAAAGCAAAATAATAATTGGTCAGGATAGTATAATAACCAAGATAGTTGTCTCTCTTTTTTCGGAGGGACATGTACTGCTTGTTGGTGTTCCGGGGCTTGCTAAAACGCTGATTGCGAATACCATAGCAAAAATGTTTAGTTTTGAGTTTAGAAGAGTGCAATTTACACCTGACTTAATGCCAGCAGACATCATAGGATTTGATATAATTGAGGAAGATGGAAGCACTGGAAAAAAAAGCCTTAGGTTCCACAAAGGACCAATTTTCACGAATATTCTTCTTGCCGACGAAATAAACCGAGCTTCACCCAAGACTCAGTCCGCATTACTGGAAAGTATGCAAGAAAAGAAAGTAACCACCTTCAGTAAGACTTTTCAACTAGAAAGTCCATTTTTCGTGATAGCAACACAAAACCCTCTGGAGCAGGAAGGAACATATCCACTACCTGAGGCCCAGCTTGATAGGTTTATGATGCAGATCAATGTTGACTATCCTTCATACGAGGAGGAACTTAAAATCTGCAGAACTACACCAGACCTATCCCTAGTGCAACCAATAATGGAAAAAGAGGAATTTTTCAGATATCAAAGAGAAATAGAAGAAGTTTTCGTATCGGATAAAGTAGTTGAATACATTGTAAAAATCACCAGACAGACAAGACCTTCGGAGAGCAACATCAGCGAAGTAAAAGAGTTTGTTGAATGGGGTGCAGGACCAAGAGCATCTCAACATCTTCTCAGAGCGGGAAAATCTCTAGCATTTCTAAGAAATAGCAAAACTCTACTAAAAGAACATATTGACGAGATAGTATTTGACATCCTAAGACACAGAATAATCCTTAGCTACTCAGCGAAAATTGAAAACATATCTCAGGACCTTATAATACAGCTTGTGGTAGAGAATATATCAAGGAAAATATAGTAAAGCTCTAGCAAAGTTTGGAGACAAACAGAGATCTAAAGCTTCAAAGTTGAAACCTTACTTATAGGTAATTTATAGACCTTTTTCAAAGTTATAGGGGTTTTCCATGTCTTTTCAGCTTGACTGGAAAGAAACTCTCTGCTCCGAAGTCAACCACACTTTCGTTTCCAACCCCTACCCAACTTATAACGAGTATGTTAAAGTGAGGTTTAGGGTACTGAAAAACAACCCTATAAAGAAAGCGTTTATAAGGGCGGTGATTGATGGGGGGTCACGGTATATAAGAATGCAGCCATCCAAGAAAACAAACAACTTTGTATACTACGAAGGATGGCTAAAGATATCCCAAAGGTTTACGAACTACCACTTTGTTCTAGATATAGGAAGCGAAGTTCTTTTTTTCACGAGAAAGGGGGTATTTGATTACTTTCCTACTGAGGATAATGACTTTGTAATACTTGCGGACTTTGAAAATCCCGATTGGGTTCCAAAGAGCGTGTTCTATCAGATATTTCCGGATAGATTCGCTCAGGGCAATCCAGAAATAAGTGTAAAAACTGGAGAATATGAATACCTTGGACACAAGAGTATAAAACTTGAATGGGGTTCAGAACCACTGCCCTACAGCAGAGGTTTTTGTCTAGACTTCCAAGGAGGAGATCTTTACGGCATAATCCAAAAAATACCCTACCTAAAATCCATAGGAGTAAATGCTTTGTACCTAAATCCTATATTCAAGGCTATGACAAATCACAGATATGACTGCATTGACTATTTTAGCGTTGATCCACACTTAGGAGGGGATTTAGCACTAAAAAAACTAGTTGAAGAACTACATAAAAACGGGATGAAGATAATTCTAGATGTATCATTAAACCACACAGGGTGTGAACACACTTGGTTTAAAAAGGCTTTGTCAGACCCACAGTCTGAAGAGAGAGGCTTTTATTACTTTAAGCCAAGCGGAGAATACAAAGGGTGGGCAAACCTTTCAGAACTGCCTCAGCTAAACTATAACTCATTAAAACTTAGGGAAATAATGTTTGAAGGTGAAGATTCTCTGGTAAGGTATTACATAAAACGTTTTGACATTGATGGATGGAGATTTGATGTTGCAAACGATACAGGAAGAAATGAAAAAGATCAATTTGGAAATGAGATATTTGCAAGAATAAGAGAAAGAGTCAAAAGTCTTAAAAGAGATGCCTACCTAATTGGTGAGCATTGGGAAGATAATATAAGTTATCTGCTTGGTGACCAGTTAGATGCCTGTATGAACTACTTTGCCTCCTCAAGACCTATAAGATGTTTTGCCGGAGAAGTAGACTGGTTTCTAAGAAACGTAGTTGAGCCCGGAAGAAAACTTAAACCCTACACAGGAAACAACCTAAGAAACCAGATCATACAACACTTTAGCAGACTACCCAACCAAATAGCTTTTCTTCAATACAACCTTCTTGATTCACACGATATTTTCAGATTTCACACCACAGAGTATTTTGATAGGGATATATACAAGGGTATGGTATCTCTTCTCTTTTTACTTCCAGGAACGGTATCAATATACTACGGAGATGAGATAGGGATAAGAGGAAGAACGTCAGATGTAGAAGGGTGTAGGTATCCGATGGAATGGAACGAGAACATCTGGGATAAATGGTTTTTACAGATATACTCAAAGCTTGCTCACTTAAAACTGAGGGAGAAAACCCTACACTTAGGAGTATACAGACCGCTGTATGCAGATGATGATAGTTTTGCTTTTTCAAGATTTGACGAAGAAAAGTGTTTTATATCAATACTCACAAGATCAGAAAGCGAAAAGGAAATAAGGATACCAACTTATCCAGCCGGAGTTTTCAATTCTAAAGGTACGGACATATTCTCAGGAGAGGAATTTAATACTCTAGATGGTTACTTAAACGTAAAAGTATCAAAAAGCAGACAACTTCTTCTAGAATTCATCACTGACAACTGAGATGTTATTTCTCAAGGTTCTTTTTCCAGTGCTCATAGTAATAGTCCTCTCATACATTCTTTCAAAGTATAGGAAGGTAGATCCTTTCAACTTAAGTGTGCTTTCAATGTATATTCTCTCTCCTGCTTTGATACTTAGAGCGTTTGATATGTATGGTGACTTTTTGATTAAAAACTTTCTTTTAGTGTCTATTCATCTGACCGTTCAGACAATTGTAATGTTTTTAATCTCAAGATCTATAGCGAGTATTCTAAAATTCTCCAACAGATCTACATACTCTCTGATACTACTTTCTTTTCTTCCGAATACGGGAAATATAGGCATACCCGTAACGGAGTTTTACTTAGGAACGAAGGCCAGTAGTTTTGCTACCTTAGTGCTTGTAGTGACTTCAATCATAACCCAAACCTACGGAGTATACCTAGCTTCTAGGGGAGTTCACAGTTCAGGAGATTCGTTAAAGGATCTAAAAAACTCTCTAAAGAACGTATTAACCTTACCTCTTATATACACAGTGCTACTAGGAACTTTATTAACTATCTTGGGGGTAAAACTACCGTTTTTTCTCAAAGAACCTGTGTATTGGCTAGGTTTCTCTGCCCTTGTTATGGGACTAGTCCAGCTTGGAGTAATTCTTAGTAAAACCAAGATTGAACTTATTCCTGTAAAATTTGTGATAATTGCACTTTTACTAAAACTCATAGTCTCACCCTGTATAGCCTTTCTAATAGGAAATCTTCTTGGATTCAGAGGACTAGAGCTTAAAGTGATAACACTTCAGTATGCTATGCCTTCGGCACTCTACTGTAGTATTCTTTCAAGCTACTTCAACTTAATTCCGAGAACGGTTGGAATAAGTGTTTTTTTCTCAACTATCATTGGTTTTGCATCACTTTACGGCTTGATAGAACTACTTCAGATCCTACCCGACTAAACAAACCAGTTAGAAGGGAATACCGACTCTCATTTTCAGCAAACTCCAACTAAGTATCATAGTGAA
>JBCNVF010000034.1 GCA_039630355.1 Brevinematia bacterium | reverse complement strand
AAGTTCAAATAGGGAGTTTGTGGTAAAGAGGGAGTTTGGTAGCTGTGATAGGAAGAGAAGAAGGAATAGTTTTTTGCTAGTGTTGTTAGGATTAATTGGTGCGTTATTAGTTTTTGAGGATCTACTTTTAGTGTTGATGTTTCTGGGAGTATCTTTGGTTATAGTATGGGCATATCAGAGATTATAAGCGATTCGGGCCAGTGGGACTTGAACCCACGACCTCACGCCCCCGAAACGTGCGCGCTAGCCAACTGCGCTATGGCCCGATCAATAGACAGTGAATTCATCAAAAAAGACGTCAACTATTTCTCCGTTTACGAGAACATTGTTTATCAGTTTTTTAAGTCTTTCTTTAAGCTCCTCTCTCTCAATTGCTTCGTCAAGATCCTCCTTTTTCATAGATGCTATTGTTGATATAACAATATCTCTTATCTGAATTTTTCTTTGTCCAAGCTCTACCATAAGGGGTGTATTTTTTTCAGGATATGCTATATACATTTTGAGTCTAACAAAGTGTGGTTCGTCAATGTCTGCGGTGTTTATGTTAAAGCTACCAATATCAAATGTCATGGGAGGAGGTTCCTTTTTGATAGGTCCTCTTGCTGTAACTATTTCTTCGGATACCTTAGCTCTCATTTGCATAACGACAATAAAAGCAACAACCGCGGCGATTATTCCAGCTATGACAAGTTGTAACACATGGGATAGGATCCATTCTATTATTGCGCCGAAACTAAACTTAGGTTTTTTGACAGCCTCTTCAGCTTCAGGAGCTTCTATACTTATTTCCTCTCTCTCCTCCTCGCCCATTCTGCTTTCCTCCTGTTGATTTTTATCTGATGTAGTTCTGTGCCTGAGGGGACTTGAACCCCTGACCACCGGACTCGCATTCCGGTGCTCTATCCACCTGAGCTACAGGCACTAATACATTACCATTCCGCCGTCAACTAAAATAGTCTGGCCTGTTATATATGATGACATATCGGAACATAGAAACGCAACTACGTTTGCAACATCCTCGGGTTGTCCCATCCTACCAAGAGGTATGAGCTTTAGAATCTCTTGCTTGACATTTTCTGGTAAGACTCTGGTCATATCGGTGTCTATATATCCAGGAGCAACAGCGTTTACATTGATGTTTCTTGAAGCAAGTTCTTTTGCAAGAGACTTCGTAAGAGCAATAACTCCTCCTTTTGAGGCAGAATAGTTGACTTGCCCGGCGTTGCCCATTATTCCAACAACAGAGCTTATGTTGACTATCTTTCCATACTGTTGCTTTAGCATATATTTAGATACAGCTTTACAGCCGTTGAAGACCCCTTTAAGGTTGGTGTTAATAACATCATCCCAATCCTCCTCTTTCATCCTAAGTATCAAGGTATCTTTCGTTATACCTGCGTTGTTCACAAGTATGTCAATTCTACCAAATTCTTTAATAACCTCTTCAACAATGTTAGAAAACTCTGAGAAATTAGCTACATTAAGAGCATATCCTCTCGCTTTGACCTTGTACCTATTTTCAATCTCTTCAGCTACGTTCTTGGAAGTTTCGGCTTTTGTTGAAGTAACAATTACATTGGCTCCAAGTGAAGCTAGTTTCTCAGCTATTGCTTTCCCTATGCCTCTTGATGCACCCGTTACCAAAGCTATCTTACCCTTTAGATCAACCATATTCAAAACCCCCTAGTTGTAATATAGTTTATAGAATCTAAGTGATGCGTAACAACTTTATTATACCTTTCGCCAATAAATTCTAGTTTCTAAGTAAACGAAGTTCTAAACTTTTTGCTTATTTACCTCTTTAGTTCTAGATGATGTTACTCGGTCATAAAACTTCACTTCACACTATACCTTTCGGATGCTTATTAGGAAGAGTATTCACCCAGTCCCGATGAGGGCTGAGAGAGAAAAGAAACTACACCCAATTGTAAACTTTTAGACTTTATTATACCTTGTAGTAGGATGGGTTTTATCATTTATAAAAATGTGATAGTTAGGTAGATCATTTTCTTCTAAAGATATGTTAAATTCTAATCAAGAGGATACTTTAGTAAATGTTTCTAAAGCAACATTGTTGGAAGTTGGTGTAGTTTGGAGTTAGCCTAGTTTTAGATTCTCTAGTTTGATTTAGGTAGAAAGGGTTTGTAGGTATATTTTATTATTTATCTGTCCTATGAAGGAGCTTAGTGGTATATCTGTGTCTAAGGGTATAGCAATTGGTAAAGCTTATGTGATTGAGCCTATTTTGTCTAGTTTTCAGGTTGAGAAAATATTACACCCAGAAGAGGTGAAGAAAGAGATACAGATTCTTAATGCGGCGGTTGAGAAAACAGTAGAAGAGATTGAGAGAATATACTCTGCCAGTAAAGGTTCATCAGCTGAACTGAAAGCTTTTTTTGTTAATGTAATAAGGGATGAAACTAGCCTAGCAAAGATCGTCAACACTATAGTTAATGACAAAGTAAGTGCAAAATCTGCTGTGTTTAGATTTCTTGCAATGATTGAGGCTACATTAAAATCTCTAACGACTTTTTCACAAGAGAAAACCTACGATATAACGTCAATATTTTATAGACTTGTTAAGAATATAGATGAGATCAAATGTGGCAAAGAAAGCTCAACTTCAGGTGAGAAAGAAGAGGAGGTAAGTGAGTATATAATAGTAGGTGTGGAGATAGATCCTACTCAATTGCTAGAAATTCTCCAGACAAAAAACATTAAGGGACTAGTGTTGGAAAAGGGAGGAAGTGCTTCTCATGCCTCTGTGATAGCTCATCAGCATGGTATTCCAGCAGTTTTTGCGGTAAGGGATTTGATGAAATATATCAATGAAGACAGCTTAATTCTACTTAATGCTAATGAAGGAAAGGTGATAATAAACCCTGATGAACAAACGTTTAATAGGTTTAAAGTTGAGAAAGTTAGATTTGAACATTACCGTGAGAAACTTCTGGAAGTGCTTGAAAAACCTTCTAGGACAATAGATGGTAAAACTTGTAGCATCATGCTGAATATATCAGATCCTTACGAGGTAAGCGTGGAGAACACCAGGTATTACGACGGAATAGGGTTGTTTAGAACTGAGTTAGCCTTTCTGAATAGGGGTAGGTTTCTATCAGAAGATGAGCAAGTTGAATTGTATACTCTTGCTGCTGAGAGGTTTGCTGGTAAACCAGTGATAATAAGGTTGCTTGATATAGGCGGTGACAAGGTCTTTGAAAGAGACTATAGAGAATCAAAACCTGCTCTTGGTTGGAGGTCAATAAGAATACTCTTTGATAAAAAAGAAGAGCTTTTGAAACAGCTTAGAGCCATAATAAGGAGTAATGTTTATGGAAACATAAGGATTCTCGTGCCTATGGTTTCTTCAATAAGTGAGGTTAGAAAGATAAAGGAGTCGTTTAATGAAGCATTAGAGGAATTGAAAGCGAGGGGACTATTTGTGAAAGAGAATATTCCAATAGGAATAATGGTTGAAATTCCTTCGGTTGCGGTTATGATTAAGGAATTTCTTAGAGAAGTGGACTTCATAAGTATTGGAACAAACGATCTTACTCAGTATGTTCTAGCTGTTGATAGAAACAATGAAACTTTGGCTGAGTATTATGAGCCTCTGAATCCTTCAGTGCTTAAGCTTGTTCATCACTGTATACACTTTGCAAATAAAGTTGGGAAGTTTGTTTCTATTTGTGGTGAGATAGCTGGAGATCCAAAGTATACTAGGCTACTATTGGGAATGGGTTTAAGAAACTTCAGTATGCCCCAAGAGTCTGTTGCGTTTGTAAAGGAAGTCATAGTAAAAACACACTCAGTTGAGCTTAAAAGGTTGCTAGATTCCGTTAAAAACGCTCTGACTCCAAGCGAAGTAAAAAAGATAATAGAGGAAGACTTTGATAGATTTCTAAGAAGAACTGGCGGTACTGTTCTACAGTTCTGATAACTTCTTTGTCTCTTCTTTCTTGTAAAGATCCTGGTAGTAGTATCCTTTTTTACTGAGATCCTCCTTAATTTTATCAGGAAATGGTATCTTAAACCAGAATATTCTTCTTATCTCCTTTTCTAGCTTTTGTATTCCTTCGCTTTCTTTCGTAATCCATAGGTAATAGTCATATATGAATTTTGATCTTAGGTCACCTTTCCATTTTATTGACTCATGGTATTGATAATAATCTCCGGTTATTCCTTCTTCCATCCAGTGGTATCCTGCCATCTCTTTAGCCATGTTCCATCTAAAGTCTCCTAATGCTATTACTATAACGTCCAGAGGGTTTTTTGAAAATATGGGAACTGCTAACCTGCCTTTACTGGAAATCTTATTGAACTTGCTATAAGGTTCCCAACATATCCCATAGTTTCCATATCCTATGGTCAGGATAAAATAGGGAACTATTTTCAACAACGATGATCTGGTTTTTCTATCAAATATTTGGGGATCAAGATTCCACACTTGCTTTATGTATTCTACAGCATTCTCTCTGAAGTTTGGTTTTAGATGGGATCTGGGAAGCATTGAGGATGCTAGAACGGGAAAGTGATTGCCTTGCCTTCCAACACACATTTTGACCATTTGTCTTATTGTCTGAATTTCGGTTTTTATTGAAGAAGCGTCTACTTCATACTCTTCTTCAATGTTTTCAGGTATGGTAGCTTCTATTTTTCTTATATCTTCAATTAGTTTTTCAATTTTCTGCTGGATGCTAACAATTTCCTTGTTTACTCTAACGATTTCTCTAAGATTTTCTTGAATACTTTCTATACCTTCCTCCTCGGACTGAGAATACGAGACTAAAAAGTTATCTTCCGAAATCTCGTCAAATGTTTTTGAAAATTCATATATTCTCTTCATACTACTAAGCACGCTTTCTTCTAGTAATTGCCTTCTTCTCATAAGTTCTTTTAACCCAGCTAGTTCAGCTTCCAGAATTCCTCTTTTCCTCTCATATTTTTCCTTCTCGGCAACGCTAATGTTTCCTAGCTTTTTCTTTTTCTTAGGAAGTTCATCCGTAGCACTCGCTTCTATCTTCCCTCTACCTATTTCTTCAATCCACTCGTCAATGTAGTAGATGGAGTTATATACATCATCGTCGCTAGGTCTTCTTTTTATCGCAACTCCTTTTATTGCCTCTTGATCCTCAACAGATAAATACTTTAGATCAAGAATGCCAAACCTTATAAACAATCTCTTCGGCAGTGGAGTTTTATCAAACCACTGGGTAGCAATCTTAAAGAGAATATCACTATACAGTTCCCAAAACGTACTAGAAAACCTCTCCTTAAACATTATTTTCCTGTCTTTATCCTGTTCTGCCTCAAATGCTTTCTTATATTCTAACAACTTTTCAACGATTTCCTCATTCTCTTCCTCGAGCACAGATTTCATGAAACTATTAGGCAAGCTACTATAAAGCTTTCCCATACAACCCTTCCTCTTCGCTAAATATAGTAAATTTTTCGCTTAGAACTTTCAATATACTATTTTCCAGAGTAATTAAATTCCAAATTTCTATTAGGTAAGTAGAGAGGTTCCGAACTTTCCGCTTGCTTACTCCTCTTGGTTCTAAGTGGGACTTACCAGTTAACAAGACTTCCTTTCATACTGAGCTTGCTAGTGCCTAGGAACCATTGCTTTACACTTCAAGATCTTATTCAATATAATATACACAGGTACGCAGTTTACTGCACAGCTCTGATGCTACCTTAAGACTTAAGGCAACTTGGTGGGAGTATTATATAAAGTTTGTAGGAAAACGTATGAAAAAGGTAACAGTAGGTGTTCCTAAAGGTAGGTTATTTGATGATGCAGTAGATCTTTTCCTAAAAGCAGGTCTTATAAAGGAGAAGTTTTACGAGGATTCAAGGAAGCTAGTTATAGCTGATGTAGGTTCGGGAATTGATTTTTTGCTCTTAAGGGCTAAAGATGTTATAACTTATGTTCTTGAAGGCATAGCAGATGTTGGCATCGTAGGTTACGATCTTTTAGTTGAACATACTCCAGATGTGATTTCTTTGCTGGACCTTGGGTTTGGATATTGCAAGGTAGTTGTAGCGGGTAGAGAGTATGCAAAGCTAAACTCTGTTACTACTGTTAAGGTTGCTACGAAATTTCCTAACATTGCAAGATCCTACTTCAGGGCTAGAGAAATAGAACCTAGAATAGTTGAGCTGTATGGTTCGGTAGAATTAGCATCAATAACGGGGCTTAGTGATCTTATAGTTGACATAACATCTACGGGAGCTACCTTAAGGGAAAATAACCTCGTCATAATAGACGAGATACTGGAGTCTACGTCAAGACTTGTCGTGAATAAAAAATCCTTCTACTTCAAAAGGAAGGAAATAGCGTATATAGCATCAAGGCTGAAAGACGTATTAAAGTGTTGAGATAGTTGACGAAATTCTATATATGAAGAGATTTAACTTCAGACTGCAACGAGTGTTGGATATAAGACAAAAAGTAAGAGAGCTATATAAACTTGATCTTGCTAAAAAGGCAAGTGAGTATAACCTTGAGATAGCTAAAATAAACAAACTCAAAGGTGAAAAAAAAGATGCAATCCTAGAGATGAAGAAAACAAGTTCCATTGAAGAAAAAAGGCTACTTGATAACTACATAAGATCAAACGAAGAGATGCAGAAATATAAAATGATGGACGTTAAGAAAAAGGAAAAACCTTTCAGAGAAGCACTGGATAAGTACCTAGAGAAAGATAGAGAAGTAAAGGTTCTTGAAAAGTTGCGCCAAAGGAGTGTTGAAGAGTTTAGGAGAGCCTCTTTAAAAGAGGACGAAACTGTAGTTGATGAAATTGTTTCCAACTCCAGCTCAGTAAAATTAAGAAGGGAGGTAGAACAATGAGAAACAGTAGCAAGATTTTGCTCTTTCTAGTACTCTTGCTTAGCCTTGACCAAGGACATATCTTAGGTTATAGCTTGCCGGACACTGAGACCCATCTTCTATCCGAGGATGTAAGAAAAATTTCCTCGACTCTCAATACTTTACTTTCTAACTACCTGAAGATGAAATTTGAAGAGATATTGCAGGTTTCGGAAGGAAAGGCTAAGAGAGATATAGAAAGAATGCTTTTTGATATGAAGAATCCTGTTAAATACTCGCAGATAAAAAGTGAAATTTCTCTTCTCTCTGAACCTGTGATAAGGGAAGTAAAAGTGTTTGAAGAAGAAAATTTGGCAATAGCTGTGGTAGAATGGAAATATAAGAGAACTGTCCCCAAAGGTAAGGACTTTGAAGTAGTGAACGTAAAAAGAGAAATGAACTATCTTTTTAAGAAGTTTAAGAACTCGTGGAAACTGATTTCATACAGGTAGCCTGAAGTGAGAATTTCCAAATTTCTTTCTCTAGCACACTTTAGCTACTTGTACTCATAGATGTGGTAAATAAAAAGTCAAAGTAGCTTGCTTTTCTCCAAGTTTCTTAACTTGAAAGTAGGCTTTCCCTAGGGTTTCTTTGCTTTTCCTGTTACCTCTTTTTTCTTTTCCCTCAATTCTTGGGATTCTTCGTAAGGAACTATTATTATGCTTCTTTCTTCTCTCTTGAATGTTACAAACTTGTATTGGTCTCTGCAAGTGTGCAAGGCATCTTTTATTTTTATTTTTACGTTTGGGTAGCATATACCATAGGCGCTGACTCTAGCTTCAACTGATGCTGAATCTAGTTGTTCCTTTATAGCTTTAAGTTCATTCTCTATATTTTCAAGTTCGTGAGAATACTCTTTTAGAGTTGTGCTCATCAAGTTATACCTTTCTTCTTTCTCTGGAGGTATCCTACCTAGGTTTTGTATCATTTGTTGCAAGGTAAAAACTTCCTTTTTGAGTTCAGATATCTTGTTGGATATTTCTTCTTTTTTTCTTATCAGCTCGTCGTGTCTTTCCTGAAGGTCGGGGTCGGAACCAACCTCAAGAACCGTATCTACCCATGATTCTGCTCCTAATTGCTTAGCAGATATCTCATATAAGGCTTTAACATGTCCTCCAGCTATACTTGCCTTCTTACCAAAGCAGAAAACCCTAGCCTTGGAGACTACATTACTGTGGAGGATATACTCTAATGCTATTACATTCCCACCAGCTTTTACATTTGCTCTTTCAATAAACTTTGCTATCACATCGCCTCCTGCTACAACTACACCACTCTCTTTACCTTGGATTCCTGTTCTTATTATGACATTTCCATCGGCGATCACCTCAGCCTTCTCAACTGTTCCCCATATATCAATATTCCCACCAGCTTTAACCTTGAATGTATCTCTTACACTACCTCTTATCACAACATTTCCTACGAAGTCTATATCGCCTGTTTCCGTTGAAACATCAGAAAGTATCTCTAACACTGGTTCTACATGGATCTTGTTCTGCTTAAATACGACCTGCCCCTGCTCTTTGGCTATAAGCTCCAATCCATCTGGGGATACCTCAACATTCTTACCAGCCAGATTTTGTAAGGATACATCTTTCCCATCGCTAGTTGGAATAACCTTTCCTCTCACGGTAGTTCCAGGTTTACCTTTTGTTGCAGGCTCTTTGGATGCTAGAACCTGACCTTTCACAACATTCTCAATATTTATGACCTTGTGAAAGTCAACCGATTCTTTATCACCAACTCCGCCAAAAAGAGGTTTACTATTTACGTTTATATAGTAGTTTATCTTTGCGTCTTTACCAGGCTCAGGTGGTGTCCAAACTGCAACCTCAATAGGTACATCAAACACGCCTTCATATATTCCTTTCTCTATGTTTTCCTGAATGATACCATATACCACTCCCTCCATTTTTAGAACCTTCATAATCTCATTAACTGACGGAACCTTACCACGTGGTGAAGAAGGTCTTGTTAATGTAAGAAAGGCTCTACTCTCATCAGGTAAAACTTCAACGTGTGGGGTGCTATTCTCACTCTGATCAGTAGATAACGCGGGACCTATAAGCACTGGAGTTTTTGAGGGAGATTGTAATTCTCTCCTTATTTTACCTTCATCAAACTTCTCAAAACCTCTGCTTCTTAGTTCATTAACAACTTCATCAAAACTCACAGATCTTCCTCTACCCTCAGGAGGAATGACTTTCAAGAACACTCCTTCATCTGTATGAGCGATAAAAAACTTACCATCTATTGCAAGCATCTCTTCCTTATGTTCATCAATACCAGAAGCAATAGAAATACTCCCTATTTTCCTTACCAAAACTCTGTAAGGCTTTCTACCTATACCAAAAAATCCACTGCTTCCGGCTTCAAGCACCTCGTAATCTAGATTGAAGATTTCTGTGTTGAATTCCTTGCTTGCTATTTCTAAAGCTTCTTTTATAGAGAAAGCTACTATCTCAATTTCTTCTTCGGTGTCTGCTGGTTCTATTTCGTCAAGTAGTGATAATATCTTTTTTATATCCATCCGTATTAAAGTATAACTATTCCCCTACTGTTTTTCAATTTCTATGTAATGTTCAATAAGCTCCAGGTGTCATCAGAAGCCCTGTTAGAAGACATTACTATGTTTACTCTGTCCTTGTAAAATCCTCTCTGACTACTCTTTCTATCTTCCTGAACATCTTTTTGATAATCTTGAGAAGAAATATCATTTTCTGCCTAATTTCTAAAACTACCTAGCAATTTCTTAAACACTCTCATAGGTACCTCAAAACTGAGGTAATGATGTATAAAGGTAATCAAGATCTTAGCCGAACTTGGGGTAATAATTTGCAAAATTTCGGAGGCTTTATATAAAATATCACTCGCTTTAAGGAGCAAGATTAT